>NZ_JBIATN010000005.1:0-129427 GCF_042891825.1 Streptomyces sp. NPDC001852 | reverse complement strand
CGGGGGGGGGGGGGGGGGGGGGCCCGCCCCCGCGGGGGGGGGGGGGGGGGCGCGGGGGGGGGGCGCGGGGGCCCCCCCCCGCCCCCCCCCCCGCGGGGGGGGCCCCCCCCCGACGAGGGGTTCCCGTGGCGCTTTCAGGTTGCGTTCAGGTTCGCGGCACCCCATGGCAACAGCTGCACCAGAAGCCTCAAAACAATGGCAAAGGGGTCTGGGGAAAGATCACTTGGGCGTGCGAAAGTGCGGGCCATGAGCACTGAGTACGTCCTGGAGGACCGGTCCCACGGTCACGCACGCGCGCGCATACGCGAGAGCGCGAACAAGGTGCCCGAGGTCACCGTCTACTTCTGGATCATCAAGGTCCTGACCACCGGCATGGGTGAGACCGCCTCCGACTTCCTGGCCCACACCCTGGGCAACATCCCGGCGGTCGGCCTCGGCGGTCTCGCCTTCGTGGCGTCGCTCGTGCTCCAGTTCGCCGTCCGCCGGTACGTGGCCTGGATCTACTGGACGGCGATCGTCATGGTCAGCGTGTTCGGCACGATGGCCGCGGACGCGCTCCACGTGGTCATCGGCGTTCCGTACACCCTGTCCACCCCGCTGTTCATGATCGCCCTGGCCGCCGTCTTCGCCCTCTGGTACAAGTCCGAGCGCACCCTGTCGATCCACTCCATCCGCACGCGGCGCCGCGAGTTCTTCTACTGGGCGGCCGTCCTCGCCACCTTCGCCCTGGGCACCGCCGCGGGAGACCTCACCGCGAGCATCGGCCTCGGTTACCTTGGCTCGGCCGTCCTGTTCGCCGTCGCGATCTGCGTCCCGGCCGTCGCCCACCGCGCCGGCCTGCTGGGCGCGGTCACCGCGTTCTGGACGGCGTACGTCATCACCCGCCCGCTCGGCGCCTCCCTCGCCGATTGGATGGCCATGAGCAAGGCCGACGGCCTGGGCTGGGGCCTGGGCCCGGTGACCCTGGCCTGGACGGTGGCCATTCTCGTGCTGGTCGGCTACCTCGCCACCTCACGCCGGGACGTCGGAACCGCCTGAAGCCGCCCGCGACACCGGGAAGGGCCTCGCTCGGCACCGCCGGCGAGGCCCTTCCCCATGCGATGCCGGCCGCGGTCGCACCCCCTGGCCAGGGCACCGATGCCACAATCGAAGGTGATGCCGGCGTCCCGCACGGACAGGGGTCGGGTCAGGAGGCCGGAATGGCGGGAGAGAAGGCAGGGAGACAGCCCGGCCAGCCGTACCTCCCCGACCTGCACATGCGGCTGCGGTCCGAGCTGGGCCGGGTCGACGAGCAGCTCCGAGCCCTGCTGTCCACCATGGACCGGCTGCAGGGCCTGCTCGACGCGGTGGTGGCCATCAGCCGTGAGGTGGAGCTGCCCGCGGTGCTGCACCGTATCGTGACGACCGCCATGGAGCTGGTCGGCGCCCGCTACGGAGCCCTGGGCGTGCTCGACAGGTCCGGAAGACAGCTGGAGCAGTTCATCTCGGCCGGTCTGTCCGAGCAGGAGCGCGAGGCGCTGGCCGCGGCCGGGCTGCCGCGCGGTCGGGGCGTCCTCGGCCACCTGATCAGCAACCCCGCCCCCCTGCGGGTCGACAGCATCCAGGGCCATCCCGCCTCCGCCGGCTTCCCGGCCGGCCACCCGCGCATGCGCACCCTGCTCGGTGTCGCCATCACGGTGCGCGGCGAGATCTACGGCGACCTCTACCTCGCCGAGCGGAGCGACGGACAGCCCTTCGACGAGAACGACGAGAACATCGTCGTCGCTCTGGCCAGTGCGGCCGGCATCGCGATCGAGAACGCCCGGCTGTTCGAACGGATCCGTGCGGGAGCCGAGCAGTTCCAGCGGCTTCTGCTGCCCACCCTGCCCGACCTGCGGCCGTTCACCGCCGCCGCCATCTACCGGCCCGCCGCCGAACCCAGTCAGCTCGGCGGGGACTGGTACGACGCCATCCCGCTGCCCGACGACGTCGTGGCGGTCGTCATCGGCGACGTGGCCGGCCATGATCTGCAGGCCGCGGCCGCCATGGCCGCCACCCGCAACATGCTGCGCGCCCTCGTGTTCGACCAGAGCAGTCCGCCGGGCGCGGTCCTCACCCAGCTCGACCGGACCCTGGAGTCGGTCGCGAACCACCGCGTCACGACCACCGCCCTGGCGCGCTTCGAGCCGGACGGGCCGGGGTGGCGGCTGCGCTGGAGCACCGCCGGCCATGTCCCGCCCCTGCTGATGACCCGTGAGCGCCGCGTGGTCTCCCTGTTCGCCGAGCCCGGACTGCCGCTCGGTGTCGACACCGGGCAGCCCCGCCCGGACCACTCCCGCTTGCTGCCCCCGGAGGCCACCGTCATCTTCTTCACCGACGGGCTGGTCGAGCATCCCGCCCACCCCATCGACGAGAGTCTGCGGGAACTGGCCTGTCTCGCCGCGGTCCACGCCGCCCTGCCCCTGCCGGATTTCGTCCAGGCACTGGCCGATCACCACCCCAGCGACGGTCACGACGACATGGCCATCCTGGCCCTGCGCACCCCGCCCGCCTGATCTCCCGGGTCACCGAGCCCGGCGCCGCTCCCCTGCCTGCCTGCCGTGGAGGACGCGGGGGATCCGGCGGATGATGGGGGCGGATGACGGGTTCGGGGCGATGTCGAAGCGGAGGTCGCCCGATGGCTGTCGTGCGGCATCATGGGCTCCGGCACAGTGGTCCGGCAGCCCTGGAGATCTGTGCCATCGCCGCGCTGTACTACGGCTCGGCCAGGCTGGGACTGCTCCAGCAACTGGTGCGCGGCCAGGTCACCCCGCTGTGGCCGCCGAGCGGTATCGCGGTGGCGAGCCTGCTCCTGCGCGGCCCGCGGGTCTGGCCGGGTGTCGCACTCGGCGCGTTCCTGGTGAACATCGCGCTGGGGCCGTCGCTCCCGGCCGTGCTGGCCATCGTGGCGGGGAACACCCTCGCGCCCGTCTGCTCCTACCTGATGCTCGGCCGTGCGGGTTTCCGTGTGGAGCTGGACCGACTGCGGGACGCTCTCGCACTCATCTTCCTCGGTGGATTCACGGGGATGCTGGTGAGCGCGACGACGGGCAGCGGAACCCTGGCCCTCGCCGGGGCGCTGCGGCCCGGCGACTTCTGGCCCACGTGGTCGGTGTGGTGGACCGGCGACGCAATGGGCGTCCTGCTGGTCACACCGTTCCTGCTCGTCCTGCGCTCGGCAGGCCGGCCGAGGAACGTGCGGCCGTCCCGGTGGGCGGAGGCACTGCTGCTCGGGGCGGCCACGGCCGGCGTCGGATACCTCGTGGCCGGACACGCGCCCCTGCTGTTCCTCGGGTTCCCGCTGCTGACCTGGGCGGCCTTCCGCTTCCAGCTCGCCGGGGCCGCGCCCTGCGCGCTGGCCGTGTCGACCTTCGCGATCCTCGCCGGTGCCGAGCGGACGGGCCCGTTCGCCGGTCATGACCTGCTCACCAGGATGATCACCCTGCAGGCCTTCAACGGATCCGCCGCGCTGACCGCGCTGCTGCTCGCGGCGGTCGTCAGCGAGCGGAACAACACCCAGCGGGAGATCGCGCGGGCCTGCAGTCAGCTGGCCGGGATGGCGGCCAAGATCGCCACCGGCCACCACCGCCCGACCCTCCCCGCCGCGCAGGGCGGGGAGGATGCGGGCGAGATGGACGCCGGAGACCCGCGGACACGGCAAAGGCCGTCTCCTCATCCCTGAGAAGACGGCCCTCCGACCGGCAGAAAAGCTGGTCGGGACGACAGGATTTGAACCTGCGACCCCTTGACCCCCAGTCAAGTGCGCTACCAAGCTGCGCCACGTCCCGGTGCGGTTTGACCTGGGGTTTCCCCGGTCGAAACGCGCAGGGAAACAATACCGCACTCCGCTCGGTGGTCGCGCACCGGTTTTCCGGTTGACCTCGAGTTCGGTTGAGGTTGCACGATCGTCGGCATGACGATCACATCGGACGGAAACCGCACGTACGGGTACGACGACCTGCCCGGCCTGATGAGTCTGATGACCGGCGACGAGAAGCACGGGCCGGCGGCCACCTCCACCCTCGACGCGCTGTGGGTGCTCTACGACCGGGTGCTCCGGGTGACACCGGAGCTGCGGGACGACCCGGCCCGGGACCGGTTCCTGCTGAGCAAGGGGCACGGGCCCATGGCGTACTACGCGGTGCTGGCCGCGAAGGGGTTCGTACCGGTGGACTGGCTGACCGGGTTCGGCTCGTACGACTCCCCTCTCGGGCATCACCCGGACCGGGTACTGGTTCCGGGCGCCGAGATCGGCAGCGGCTCGCTCGGGCACGGGCTGCCGATCGCGGTGGGCAGCGCACTGGGGCTACGGGCGCAGGGACTGCACGATCCGGCGGTCTGGGTGCTGATCGGGGACGCCGAGCTGGACGAGGGCAGCAACCACGAGGCCATCGCCTTCGCCGGGCCCGCCGGCCTGGAGCGGCTGCACACGATCGTGGTCGACAACTCCTCCGCCAGCCACGCCCGCCCCGGCGGGATCGCCGCCCGGTTCGAGGCGGCGGGCTGGTCGGCGGTGACCGTCGACGGGCGCGATCACGAGGAGCTGTACGCCGCGTTCACCGCGCGGCATCCCGGGAGGCCGCACGTGGTCGTGGCCCGCGTCGAGCCGAAGAACGCCTGAGTCCCGATTCCTGGAAAGGCAGACCCTGATGGACACCATGCGTGACCGTTTCGCCCCCGTCGTCTCCCGGCTGCTGGACGAGGATCCGCGGGTCGCGGTGGTCCTCGCCGAGATCGGCAAGGACGGCTTCCGCGAGGCCATGGCCCGGCATCCCGACCGGGTCGTCAACGTCGGCATCCGCGAGCAGTTGCTGGTCGGGGCGGCGGCGGGGCTGGCGCTGACCGGGCTGCGCCCCGTGGTGCACACCTTCGCCAGCTTCCTCGTGGAGCGGCCGTTCGAGCAGGTCAAGCTGGATCTCGGCCACCAGAACACCGGGGCGGTGCTGGTGAGCGCGGCCGCCTCCTTCGACTGGCCGGCCGGCGGCTACACGCACATGGCCCCGGGCGATGTGGCGCTCCTCGACACGCTGGACGGCTGGACCGTGCACGTACCCGGACATCCGGACGAGGCCGAGACACTGCTGCACCACGCGGTCGCCGCGGGCGACGACAAGGTGTACGTACGGCTGTCCGTGCAGGCCAACCGGCAGGGACGGCTGATCGACGGCACGCACTTCGTCACCGTCCGCGAGGGGCGCCGGGGTGTGGTCCTCGCCGTGGGCCCGGTGCTGGACCCGGTCCTCGCCGCCACGGAGGGCCTGGATGTGACCGTCCTGTACGCGACGACCGTACGGCCCTTCGACGGGGCCGGTCTGCGCCGGGCCACGGAGGCGGCGGGCACCGATGTCGTGCTGGTCGAGCCCTGTCTCGCGGGCACCTCGACGACCGCGGCGAGCGAGGCCCTCTCGGACGTCCCGCACCGGGTCCTGGGCCTCGGCGTCGGCCGCCGCGAGCTGCGGCGCTACGGGACGATCGAGGAGCACGTGGCCGCACACGGCCTGGACCCGGCGAGCCTGCGGCAGCGGATCGCGGGGTTCACGGCGCCCACCGGCCGGCGCCCCTAGGAGGTTGCAGCCGCCGCAGCTGCGGGCAGCCGTGCCACCCCCGGTCGGCACCAGCGCACGGCACAACGCAGGACAGGGCACCTGCACAGGCCTCTCCGCTCAGTGCGCGGGCGCCTCCGCTCGGACCAGCTCCCGTACCGCCGGCACCGCGAGCAGCGCCGCCGCCACCGCCAGGCTGGTCCCGGCGGAGACCAGCAGGACGTGGCCCGCGCCGAGCGCACCGGCCGCCGGGCCCGCGAGAGCCTGGCCCACCGGCATCATGGCGAGGGAACCGGCCACGTCGTAGGCGTGGATGCGGTTGAGGACGTCCGGCGGGACCTGGGTCTGCACGCTGGTCGCCCACATCACGCCCCAGAACGACATCCCGGCGCCGGCCACCGCCGCCCCCGCCGCCATCGCCGGCACGCCGAGCCCGACGCCGACGGCCGCGGGGAAGCCGAAGAAGGCGAACAGGGAGAGCGCGCCGGCGCGGAGCATCCGGCGGGGCCGGAGCCGGAGGGCGAGCAGGCCGCCGACCACCGTGCCCGCGCCGAGGGCCGAGTTGACCAGGCCGTAGGCGCGCGGGCCGTGTTGCTGGACGACCTCCGTGGCCACGAGCGGGACGGTCGGACCCCAGACCGCGATCATGTACAGACACCAGACGGCGATCACGGCCCACAGCCAGGTCCGGGATCTGAACTCCCGCCAGCCCTGGACCAGACCGGCCCGGAAGGCACGCGTCCCCCGGCCGGTCGCGGCACGGGTGCCCTCGTCGAGCGGGGGCAGCCGGAGCAGCAGCAGGCACAGGGCGCTCGTGGCGTAGGTGGCGGCGTGCGCGGCGAACACCGCGCCGGGTGAGGCGAAGCCCACCAGGAGACCGGCGACGGCCGGACCGGCGAGCTGGGCGGCGGACTCGGCTGTGCGGATCGCGCCGTTGGCGCCCTGGATGTCGGCGGCCAGCCGGGGCACCGTACTGGCCACGCCCGGCTGGAACACCGCTCCCGCCACGCCGCCCACGAAACCGATCGCGCAGATCTGCCACAGCACCACGTGCCCGGCGAAGAACAGGCCCGCGGCGAGGGACTGGGTGACGAGCCGGACGAGGTCGGCGCCGATCATCAGCCTGCGGGTGCTGAAGCGGTCGGCGATGACCCCGCCGAAGACGACGAGACCGGCGAACGCCGCCGCCGTCGAGGCCATGGCGAGGCCGACCGCGCCCGCGCCGTACCCGTGCTGGAGCAGGCCGGCGGCGAGGGCCACGGGCAGCATGGTGTCGCCGAGGCGGGCGACGGCCCGGGCCACGAAGAACAGCGCGAAGTCCCGGGACCAGACGGCACGCCGGCCGGCCCCGGCCCGGCGTGTCCCCCGCGAGGTGTCGCGCCGTGCGTCCGTTCCCGTCATCGCGGATGCTCCCTCCCCGGCGCCCCCTGCGGTGCCGCGCCCGCTGCGCCGCGCCGGATCATGCCACTACCGGCTCGCGGGCACGGGGGGATTTCACTCCCCGGGCGGCAGCCCCAACTCGGGGTGGGCGTCAAGGAGTCGGGGCGGTGCGGCCTGCCGCCAGGAGTCGGCGAGGATGTCGCGCAGCTCGTCCTCGTCCTCCAGCTCGGCGAGTCTCGCTCTGACCCAGGCGAACTGGGCCTCGTGGTCGGCGATCCAGAACTTTCCCGGCTCGGCGAGCACCAGTTCGTCTCGCTCCTCCTTGGGGCAGCGCACGGCGATGGACGTCTCGTCCTCGGGCAGGGTCGCGAACATCTTCCCGGCCACCCGGAACGTGGGCATGCTCCAGGCGACCTTCTCCGTGGTGTCCGGCAGGGACAGCGCGATACGGCGTACATCTTCGGCATCCGGCATGCACCGCACCGTAACCCCTGCCACTGACAGTCACCCGGCCGACGGCTCCAGCCGCTTGTAGTACCGGGTCGTCGGGCGCGGCTCGCCGCCGGGACTCGTCCGAAGACGACGGGCCCGAACCGCGGGCCGGCCGGTTCCCTAGGCCCGGGCCGCTGCCTTCAGGGCGTCCAGTACCGGGCGGATCAGCGGGTGTCCCTCGGCGCCGCGGCGTACGGCGGCGAAGACGCGGCGGGTGGGGGCCACGCCGTCGACGGGGCGTACGACGACGCCGGTGAGGTCCATGCCGTTCAGCGCGGAGCGCGGTACGAGGGCCACGCCCGCGTCGGCCGAGGCCAGCGCGACGACCGCGCGGAAGTCGTCGGAGGAGTGTTCCAGGCGGGGCTGGAAGCCGGCGCTCTCGCAGGCGAGGACCACCACGTCGTGGCAGGGGTTGCCGGGGTACGGGCCGATCCAGGGGTCCTTGGCCAGCTCGGCGAGGGGCACCACGGGGGCGTCCGCGAGGCGGTGGCCGACGGGTACGACCGCGTCGAACGGCTCGGCGTAGAGCGGGACATGGGTGAGCCGGGGGTCGTCGGCGGGGGGCGCGCCCCGGTACTCCACGGCCACCGCCACGTCGACCTGCCGGTCCAGCACCATGGGCAGGCTGGCGTCGCCCTCGGCGTCCTGGACGCGGATGCTGATGCCGGGCGCGGTGTCCGCGAGCCGGGCCACGGCCGGGGCCACGACCTGGGCGATACCGGTCGCGAAGGCCGCCACGGTGACCGTGCCCGCCTCGCCCGAACCGTAGGCGGCCAGCTCCGCCTCGGCCCGCTCCAGCTGGGCGAGGACCGCGTTGGTGTGGCTGAGCAGGATCTCGCCGGCCGGGGTGAGCCGTACGCCCTTGGCGCTGCGCTCGACGAGGCGGTGGCCGGTCTCCTGCTCCAGGGCCGTGAGCTGCTGGGAGACGGCCGAGGGGGTGAGGTAGAGCGCGGCGGCCGCCGCGGTGACCGTGCGGTGGTCGGCCACCGCACGGAGGATGTGGAGCCGCCGTGCCTCGATCATGTCCTCAATTATCCCCGGGGTTCCGCCCTGCTCAGGCCTCCAGCTCGGCGCGGGCCGCGACGAAGGCGTCGACCGCGCGGTTGACATCCTCCGTGGAGTGCGCGGCGGACAGCTGGACGCGGATCCGGGCCTGGCCCTGCGGGACGACCGGGTAGGAGAAGCCGATCACGTACACACCGCGCTCCAGCAGCAGCTCGGCCATGCGGCCCGCCTTCGCCGCGTCGCCGATCATCACGGGGGCGATGGCGTGGTCGCCGGGGAGGATGTCAAAGCCCTCCTCGGTCATGCGACGGCGGAACAGGGCGGTGTTCTCGCCCAGCCGGACCCTCAGGTCGTCGGCGGACTCCAGCAGGTCGAGGACCTTCAGGGAGGCGGCGGCGATCACCGGGGCCAGGGTGTTGGAGAACAGGTACGGGCGCGAGCGCTGGCGCAGCAGGGCGACGATCTCGGCGCGGGCGGCGACGTAGCCGCCGGAGGCGCCGCCGAGGGCCTTGCCCAGGGTGCCGGTGACGATGTCGACGCGGTCCATGACGCCGTGCAGTTCGGGGGTGCCGCGGCCGGTCGGGCCGACGAAGCCGACGGCGTGCGAGTCGTCGACCATGACCATCGCGTCGTAGCGGTCGGCGAGGTCGCAGATCTCGCGCAGCGGGGCGACGTAGCCGTCCATGGAGAAGACGCCGTCGGTGACGATGAGCCGGCGTCGGGCGTCGGACGCCTCCTTCAGCTTCGCTTCCAGGTCGGCGAGGTCGCGGTTGGCGTAGCGGTGGCGGCGGGCCTTGGACAGGCGGATGCCGTCGATGATGGAGGCGTGGTTGAGGGCGTCGGAGATCACCGCGTCCTCCTCGCCGAGCAGCGTCTCGAAGACGCCGCCGTTGGCGTCGAAGCAGGAGGAGTAGAGGATCGTGTCCTCCTGGCCGAGGAAGGCCGACAGGCGGGCCTCCAGCTCCTTGTGGACCTCCTGGGTGCCGCAGATGAAGCGGACGGACGCCATGCCGTAGCCCCAGCGGTCCAGCGCGGCGTGGGCGGCGGCGATCACCTCGGGGTGGTCGGCGAGGCCGAGGTAGTTGTTGGCGCAGAAGTTGAGGACCTCGCCGGGACGGCCGCCGGCGGTGACGCCGACGGTCGCGGACTGCGGGGTGCCGATGACCCTCTCGGGCTTGTGCAGGCCGGCGGCACGGATCTCGTCGAGGGTGGCGCGCAGGTCGTCGCGGACGGTTTCGAACATGAGGAGGGCTCCTGAAAGTGCTGACGGGGTGAGGGAGGTGCGCGTTCTACGACTCAGGCGGTCCAGTCCAGGATGACCTTGCCGCCCTTGCCGCTCGCGGCGTCGGCGAAGGCCGCCTCGAAGTCGCGGTAGCCGTACCGGCCGGTGATCACGGGGGCGAGGTCCAGGCCGCCCTCCAGCAGCACCGACATCGCGTACCAGGTCTCGAACATCTCGCGGCCGTAGATGCCCTTGATGGTGATCATCGAGGTGACGATCCGGGCCCAGTCGACCGGGAACTCCTGCGCCGGCAGGCCGAGCATGGCGATGCGGCCGCCGTGCGTCATGTTGGCGATCATGTCGCGCATGGCCTCGGGGCGGCCGGACATCTCCAGGCCGATGTCGAAGCCCTCGCGCAGGCCCAGTTCCCGCTGGCCGTCGGCGATCGTGGTCTCGGAAACGTTCAGGGCGAGGCTCACGCCGATCTTGCGGGCCAGCTCCAGGCGCTCCTCGCTGACGTCGGTGACGACGACATTGCGGGCGCCGGCGTGCCGGGCCACGGCGGCGGCCATCAGGCCGATCGGTCCGGCGCCGGTGATCAGCACGTCCTCGCCGACCAGCGGGAAGGAGAGCGCGGTGTGCACGGCGTTGCCGAACGGGTCGAAGATCGCGGCGACGTCGAGGTCGACGGGGACGCGGTGCACCCAGACGTTGCCCGCGGGCAGGGCGACGTACTCGGCGAAGGCACCGTCCCGGCCGACGCCGAGGCCGACCGTGGCACGGCACAGGTGGCGGCGGCCGGCCAGGCAGTTGCGGCACTTGCCGCACACCAGATGGCCCTCGCCGCTGACCCGGTCTCCGATGCGGATGTCGGCCACGTCCCGGCCGACCTCGACGACCTGCCCGACGAACTCGTGCCCGAGCACGAGCGGGGTCCGGATCGCCTGCTGCGCCCAGCCGTCCCAGGCCCGGATGTGCAGGTCGGTGCCGCAGATGCCGGTCCGCATGACCTTGATCAGTACGTCACCCGGGCCGATCTCGGGCTCCGGGACGTCCGTCAGCCAGAGTCCCGGCTCCGCCTTCTCCTTGACCAGCGCCTTCACGCGTGCGGCTCCTGTGGGTGAGGTCCCGGCCCGCGGGCACGCAGAACGAGCCCGCACCGGGTCAGAGGGGTGGAATCACCCTGCAATCTGCCGTATGCGTGGGCCGCGGGTCCATCGAGCTTTTCTTAACCGCCGCCTCAGCTTTCCTTCACGCCCCAGGTACCGGCGGCGAGGGCATCCCCTGGCACGTCACAGGGGCAGTCCGTCCTCGGCGCTGCGTTCGAGGCGTACGACGAGATCGGCGGCCAGCGCCTTGACGGTCTCCAGACCGGACCGGCCCCAGGACCGCGGCTCGGTGTCGGCCGCGCACACGGTGCCGAGCGCCATGCCGGAGCTGTCGAGGAGCGGGGCGCCGAGATAGGAGCGGATGCCGTACTCGTCCACCACGGGATTGCCGGCGAACCGCGGATAGTCGCGGACGTCCTCGAGCACCAGCGCCTTGCGGCGGACCACCACATGGGGACAGAACCCGTGCTCGCGCGGCAGCACACGGCCGAACTCCGGCCGGCTGCCGTCCTCCCGCAGGAACGGCGGGGCGGCGGGGGCACACAGGCCCGCGAAGAACTGGTGGTCCTCGCCGACGAAGTTGACCATCGCGTACGGCGCGCCGGTCAGCCCGGCGAGATGGGCGGCGAAGGCGTCCAGTGCCGGGTCGGGACGGCCCACCAGGCCGAGCAGGCGCAGTCGGTGGACCCGGGCGGGGGCCTCCTTGTCCTCCGGGGTGAGCAGCAGACCCCGGACCGGCCGGGGCGGCTCGTAGGTCATGGCCGGACTCCTGGCCGGGCATCGGCGTTGTGGGCATACCTCATGGAGGAACTCCGTGTGCGGTAGGGCGGGATCACCTGTGGGCGCCATGGCTCGGCGCGGTCGCCGGGGCGTGGGCGAGGAGGTGGCGTACGAGGGTGAGCAGGGTCTGCACGCCGGAGCTGGAGATCCGGGCGTCGCAGCGGACGACGGGGATCTGGGGGTCCAGGTCGATGGCGGCGCGCACCTCCTCGGGGTCGTAGCGGTAGCCGCCGTCGAATTCGTTGATGGCGACGATGAAGCCGAGTCCGCGTTCCTCGAAGAAGTCCACGGCCGCGAAGCAGTCCTGCAGCCGGCGGGTGTCGGCGAGGATCACCGCGCCGAGCGCGCCCTCGGACAGCTCGTCCCACATGAACCAGAACCGCTCCTGTCCCGGCGTGCCGAACAGGTACAGGACATGGTCCGGATCGAGGGTGATCCGGCCGAAGTCCATGGCGACCGTCGTCTCCATCTTGTTCTCGACGCCGTCGAGACTGTCCGTGCCGACGCTGACCGTCGTGAGCAGCTCCTCCGTGCTGAGCGGCGCGATCTCGCTGACCGCGCCCACGAAGGTCGTCTTGCCGACCCCGAACCCGCCCGCCACCAGGATCTTCAGTGCGGTCGGGAACGGGTCAGAGCTGTCGTCGTAGTCCATCGAGCACTGCCTCCAGCAGAGACCGGTCAGTGGGTGTGTGGTGGAAGGCGGGGGGTTTGGTGGTCAGGACCCCGCAGTCGACGAGGTCCGAGAGGAGCACCTTGGTGACCACCGCGGGCAGTTTCAGGTGCGCGGCGATCTCGGCGACCGAGACGGGGGCCCGGCACAGGTCGAGCGCTTGGGCGTGCTCGGGGCCGAGGTAGCCGAGCGGGGTGACGCCGGTGGCCATCACCTGCGACATCAGGTCCAGGGCGATGCTGGGCTCGGTGCGTCCGTTGCTGACCGTGAACGGGCGCACCAGCCGTCCGGCCGCGTCGTCCAGCCAGGGCCCGTCGCCGGCTGCGGCCACGCTCAAGGCCTCGTCGCCGTGGGTTCGACGGCGTGCTGCCGAGGAGCGGTCACCAGGTAGGGGCGGACGCTCTTGACGAGCATCGCCATCTCGTAACCGAGCACGGCGGCGTCGGCCTCGCGGCCCGCGAGCACGGCGAGACAGGTGCCGGAGCCGGCCGTGGTGACGAACAGCAGGCTCGAGTCGAGCTCGACGACGACCTGGCGGACGTCCCCGCCGTCGCCGAACCGGACGCCCGCGCTGCGGCCGAGGGAGTACAGGCCGGAGGCCAGGGCCGCCATGTGGTCGGCGCTGTCGATGTCGAGGCCGTGCACGGACTTCACCAGCCCGTCGCAGGACAGGAGCACCGCGCTGGTGGTGTGCGGTACGCGCTGCACTAGGCCGCTCAGCAGCCAGTCGAGGTCGGATGCATGGGCGGTCGGCGCATCGCTCGCCATGGTGGATCGACTCCTTGGGATACGAAGGTCTGTGGGAGCGCTGGGGGTTGGGGGGTCGGTGGTCGGAGGTGGGGGTGGATGCGGTGCGGGCGTCAGCCGGCCGGGGCGCTCCCGTCGGGCCGGCCGGCGCCACGGGCACCGTCGGATGCGGGCGCGTGGGTGCGCCCCTGGGATATGGGGGTGGGGTCACTGTGGTCGAAGCCCCTGTGGGCCGCGCTCGTGTGGTCTGGGCTCGTATGGCCTGGGGCCATGGGGTCGTGCTGCACGCGCGGCGGGTTGGTGAAGTCCGGTGTGGACGAGAGTTGACGGTGCGCCGGGGAGTCGGCATGGGCGGGATCCATGGGCCGGACCTCCATGTGGGCTGAGCCCGTGTGCGTGGAGCCCATGTGCATGGCGTCCATGTGCCCGGGGTCGGTGTGCGCGGAGTCCAGGTGCCCGGCATCCAGGTGGCCGGTGTCCAGGTGGGTGGGCTCCTGGCTCTCCATGTGCTGCTGCGCCTCGGCGAGTCCGATACCGCGCTGGAAGGCCGCCATCAGGCCCGGGTCGTGGCCCGGCACGGTGTCGTACTCCTGACGGGGTGCGGGGCCCCCGCGCAGCTGGGGGACGATGTGCTCCTGGGCGCGGCGACGGGGCAGTTGGGGTTTGTTCATGGTGCCGCGCACGGCGCCGGTGCGCGGCGTGGGCAGGATGCCCGCGTGCGCCTCGACCGTCGCCCGGTCCCCGGCACCGATGCCGGGCAGGGCCTCGGCGGGGGTGGGCCGGTCCTGCCGGGCGCCCCGGACGGGAAGCGGCGCGAGGCCGCGTTCGCCGCGCCCGCCGTCACCGCTGTTCGCGCCTGGTCCGCCGCTTCCGCTCTCCGCACCGGGCCGCACAATCCCGCTCTCGGCGCTGGGCGTTGCGCCCCCGCTCTCGGCGTCGCGCCGCCCGCTGCCCCGCTGGGCGTGCCGCCGCCCGGTCGCCGGAACCTGACCGGAACCGGACCCGGCCTCACCGCCGGAGGTACTTTCGGCCCCGGCATCGGAGGGCACGCCGGACACGGGTCCGGCCCCGATTCCGGATCCCTGCGGGACGCCGGCCCCCGGCGCTGGTCCCGCCACCCGCCAGGCCCCGGTTTCCGCCCCGCTCCGGGCCCCGGAAACGGGCTCGCCTCCGGGGGCGGACGCGGGCCCGCTACCCAAGGCGGTCGACCCGCGCCCCGGGGCGCCTGCGGAGCGGACGGCCGGCCCGATCCCGGCATGTGCGGAGGCAACGCCCCCGGCCCGGCCGCCCAGTGCCTGCGCGGGCGCCGATCCCTGCCCGTGTCCCTGCGGCCGCACCTGCGGCGACGCACCGGTGTCCGCGGGATCCTGCGGCCGGTGTACGCCCGCCCCGGCGACCGCACCCGCGACCGCGCCGGCCGCCCCGGGCGCCGTACCCAACAGCGCCTGCGGGACGACGAGTACGGCCTGCACACCGCCGTAGATGTTGGTCTGCAGCCGTACGTGGATGCCGTGCCGCCGGGCGAGCTGGGAGACGACGTAGAGGCCGATGCGGCCGTCGGCCAGCAGGCTGGCGACGTTGACCTGGTCGGGGTCGGAGAGCAGGGCGTTCATCCGGTTCTGCTCGCCGACGGGCATGCCGAGCCCGCGGTCCTCGACCTCCACGGCGAGCCCGGAGGTGACGAGGCCCGCGCGGAGCAGCACCTGGGTGTGCGGGGCGGAGAACACCGAGGCGTTCTCGATGAGTTCGGCGAGCAGATGGATGACGTCGGCGACGGCGTGGCCGCGCAGTTCGCCGTCGATCGGCGGCACCAGCTTGACCCGGGAGTACTGCTCGACCTCGGCGATGGCGGAGCGGAGTACCTCGGTCATGCTGACCGGGTTGCTCCACTGGCGCCGGGAGACGGCGCCGCCGAGCACGGCGAGGTTCTCGGCGTGCCGCCGGATGCGGGTGGCCAGGTGGTCCACGTGGAACAGGCCCTTGAGCAGGTCGGGGTCCTCGATCTCGTTCTCCAGCTCGTCGAGGATGGAGATCTCCCGGTGCACGAGGGACTGGAGCCGGCGCGCGAGGTTGACGAAGACCTCCAGCTTCTGCTCGCTGCCCGCCTGACTGGAAAGCTGGGCGGGGGGGGCCCCCGGCGGGGGGGGGGCCCCGGGGGGGGGGGGGGCCGGGGGGGGGGGCCCGGGGGCGGGGGGGGGGGGGGGCGGGGGGGCGCCGCGGCCCTGGCCCCCCGGGGGGGGGGCGGCGCCCCCGGGGGGTGCGCGGGGGGGGGGGCCCCCCGCGGGGGGGGGGGGGGCGGGGGGCCCCCCGGGCCAGGTCGGCGGCGAGCAGTTCGAAGTCGTCGGCGTCCTCGGGCGGCCGGCGGCGCGGTGCGCGCTGCGGCGGGGTGTCCCCCTGGCGCAACGCGTCCACCAGGGCGTGCAGGTCGGCCTCGCCGCGTGCGGCGGTGCTGCGCAGCGCCTCGACGCGGTCGGAGACCGAGCGGGCGGCCCGGTCGGCGGCCACGGCGGCGATGAGGATGCCGGCGGCGGCCACGGCGACCGCTCCGGCGAGTACGGCCCAGAGCGTGGGGCCGGTGCGGGCGCCGGTGGAGCGGATGCTGAAGAGGACCGCGGCGGTGGCGCTCAGGGCGACCGCGAGGGGCGGCAGCACGGCGAGCCGCATCAGCTGGGGCCGTATGTGCGTTTCGGGCAGTGCCGGAGCGGGTCGGGCGACCGGTCTCCCGTGCCGGCCGCCCTCTCGGCGGTCGGCACGGGTGGCCGGTGCTCGCAGGTCAGACATCTGCGTCCTCGTACTGGTCCGTCGGGCCCGTTCCCCACGCGGTGGGCGAAGCGGGCGTGCGTCATCGCGTTGTCGGCCCGCGGGACCGGCGAACCCGGCCTCGCGACGCGACGGACACTCACAGTAGTTGCCTCAGCATCATGTGCGGTGGGCAGTTGACAAAGTCCCCCAGGGAGCGTCCCGCTCTGGTATGAAGCCTCGTACGACAGACCGATATCCTGGCCGCACGCCCTTCGACCGGGCGAAAAGGAACGGACTCGGCTGGTCAGAAGCGGTCAGAAAAAGGCGACGGGCGGCAGACCGCACCCATCGGTCCACCGCCCGCCCCCACGCGTCCGGCACCTTTTGCGCGAGCGCCGGAACACCCGCGCCACCGGGAAAACCGGCCCTGGCCGCGCCGCCGGCCCTCACGAAAAGTCACGGAGCGCGAAGCCTTGGCCTCGACTGCCGCTCGGTCTCAGGCCCGTGTCGGCGGTTCCGCCACGAACGCGCCGACCGAGCGCCAGGTGCGCCGCACCTCCCCGGACACGCCGCGCCACCACGCCTCCGCCGGGAGCTTGCCCGCCGGTTCGAAGGGCTCGCCCGGACGGGGCAGGGCCACCGCCTGACCGGCCTCCTCGGCCGCCTCCTTCGTCCACTCCCCCGGCTCGGCCCAGGCGTGCGGGGCGAGGTTGAAGGTGCCCCAGTGGATCGGCAGCAGCGCGCCGTGCGGTGCTCCGCCCTGCAGGTCGAGGTGGGCGCGCAGGCCTTCCCCGGGCGTCATGTGGATGTCGGGCCAGAACTCGCTGTACGCGCCGATCTGGATCATCGTGGCGTCGAACGGGCCGTGGGCCGCGCCGATGTCCTTGAAGCCCTCGAAATAGCCCGTGTCACCGCTGTGGTAGATCCGGTGCTCCTCGCCGGCCACGGCCCAGGACGCCCAGAGGGTGTGCTGGGTGTTGCGCAGGGCACGGCCGCAGAAGTGGCGGGCGGGCGTCGCGGTGAGGGTGAGGCCGCCGACCCGGGTCGACTCGTGCCAGTCCAGCTCGCGCAGCCGGTCCGGGGAGACACCCCAGTGCTCGAGGTGGGCGCCGACGCCGAGCGGCACGGCGAACAGGGTGTCCGTGCCGGCCAGCGCCTTGATACTGGGCAGGTCCAGGTGGTCGTAGTGATCGTGCGAGATGACGACCACGTCGACCTCGCCGAGCGCGGCCAGCGGCAGCGGCACGGGGTGCAGCCGCCTGGGCCCGGCGAAGGGGAACGGGGAGCAGCGCTCGCCCCAGACGGGGTCGAACAGGACCCGGTGGCCGTCGATCTCCGCGAGCACGCTGGAGTGGCCCATCCAGGTCAGCCGCAGTCCCGTGGCGGGCGGCTTGGCCAGGTCGGCGAAGGTGGTGGGATGCACCGGGACGGTGCCCTTCGGCGCACGCAGGGGCCGGGTCTCCTTGTCGAAGAACACCTTCGCGAAATCCAGCGCGGAGCCGGAGGGCCGGGTGCGCGCGGTCCCGCCCGGGTTCTGGAAGACGCCGTCCTTGAAGTGGGGGGAGCGGCGGATGCGTGCCAGGCGCTCACCGCCCGGTTCCGCGCCGAAGGCTGCGGGCCTCAGCGCGCGGAGCCCGGAGCTCGAGGAACGCAGTCCGGTCACGGTACCTCCCGGTGAAGTGGGTGAGGCTCCCCATTATGGTCGGCCCCTCCGACAGCCCGGCCCCGCCGGGGCACCCCTGCGGTCCCGGGTCACGCCACTGAACATCTATTCAGCACGTTGACAGTTCACGGACCGACTCAAGATACTGACTCCGGATTCAGTAGAGCTCTGCCCGCCGCTCACCTCGAGGTGCCGTCGGACCTGCCGGCGGCCGTACCGCTACCGGGGCCCGTCCGGCGCGCCCCGCGCGTCCCTCCGGGCCCGCGCCCGCCCCGGAGGCCGTACGGCGGGCCGCCACAGCCCTCTCCGGGCCCCCCGCCCCACGCGCGCGACCCGGCCGCGCCGGCGAGCGCCGTGACCGAGGCCCGCGACCGGCCCGGCCCCATCCGATCACCGCCCCCGAGGAGACCCATGACCGCCCCAGCCCCCCTGATGTCTCTCGTCTGGACCGACCATGTCACCGGCCGCCAGGGGTTCCTGGTGGTGGACCGGCTGGTGCGCGGCGTGGCCAGTGGCGGGCTGCGGATGCGCCCCGGCTGCACGCTGGAGGAGGTGGCGGGGCTCGCCCGCGGCATGACGATGAAGGAGGCCCTGCACTACGACCCCGGGGCCCGCTACGTCCCCCTCGGCGGCGCCAAGGGCGGCATCGACTGCGATCCCCGGGATCCGCGGGCCTACGGGCTGCTGGTCCGCTATCTGCACGCCATGCGGCCGTACATCGAGAGTTTCTGGACCACCGGCGAGGACCTCGGCCTCACCCAGGACCTGGTGGACCGCGCGGCGGCCGAGGCGGGTCTGGTCTCCTCCGTCCAGGCGGTGTACCCGCTGCTGGACGACGCGTCCGCGGCCCGCGCGCGGCTCGCGGACGCCTTCGCGGTCGAGGTGGACGGCATCGGGCTGGACGAACTGGCCGGTGGCTGCGGGGTCGCCGAGTCGGTGCTCACGGCGCTGGACCGGGCGGCCGTGCCGTACCCGGGCACCCGGGTGGCGGTGCAGGGCCTCGGCACGATGGGCGGGGCCACCGCGCGGTTCCTCGCACGCGCGGGCCTGACGGTGGTGGCGGTCGCCGACATCAAGGGCACGATCGCCAATGACGCGGGGCTGGACATCGAGGCCCTGCTGGCCGCGCGGGACGGTTACGGCACCGTCGACCGGGGTGTGCTGCGCCCTGGCGACCGCGAACTGCCCGGCGACGCCTGGCTCTCCGCCGACGCGGAGGTGCTCGTGCCGGCGGCCGTGTCGTACGCGATCGACATCGCCGGCCAGGACCGGATCCGCGCCCGCTGGATCGTGGAGGCCGCCAACATGCCCGTGCTGCCCGAGGCGGAGGAACTACTGACCGCACGCGGGGTCACGGTCCTGCCGGACGTGGTGGTCAACTCCGCCACGAACGCCTGGTGGTGGTGGACCCTGTTCGGTGACATCGGCGCCGACGCCGACGAGGCCTTCGCGCACATCCGGCGCTCCATGCGCACCCTGGTCGGCCTGATTCTCGACCGCGCGGACGCCGACGGTACGACCCCGCGCGCGGCCGCCCACGCCCTGGTCACCGACCGACTGCCGCTGATCGCGGACCGCTTCGCGTGGTACCGCTGACCGGCCTCCCACCGACCTCCCCCCTGAACTGAATGAGAAGTCAGTAGTTGGCTACCGCGGACCCTGACGCAGAGAGGTGCCCACAGGCCGTCGGCGCCTGTCGGGGCGGCTGTGTAGGGTGACGGCGTGGCGAGAGTGCGGTTGAGCGTGGCCGAGCGGCGGGAGGAGCTGCTGCGGGCCGCCATCGGGCAGATCGAGGCGCGGGGCGTGGCGGCGGTCAGGATCGCCGACGTGGCGGCGGCGCTCGGGGTGAGCAACGCGCTGGTGCTGTACCACTTCTCGACAAAGGAGAAGCTGGTCGCCGACGCGTTCGCCTACGCGGCCGAGGAGGATCTCGCGCATCTGCGCAAGCTGCTGGGCCGGCGGACCTCCGCGCTGCGCCGGCTGCGGGCCGCGGTGCGCTGGTACGCGCCGACCGGGCAGGCCAAGGGCTGGCGGCTGTGGATCGAGGGCTGGGCCGTGGCCCTGCGTGAGCCGGCGCTGCGGGAGGTCACCCGCGACCTGGACAAGCAGTGGAAGGCGGCGATCGCCGACGTCATCGCCGAGGGCGTGGCCGGGGGCGAGTTCGCCTGCGCCGACCCGGCCGGCGCCGCGCTGCGGCTGACCGCGCTGCTGGACGGGCTCGCCGTCCAGCTGACGTCATACCCGGGAGCGATGCCGCGCACGCGCGCACAGGAGTGGGCCGACGAGGCACTCGCGCGGGAACTGGGCCTGGACCGGGACGCGTTGACGGAGCGCTAGCTGCCCGGACACCGCCGCGCACGGCCGTGCCCCGCACCTCGGGCCAACCCGGTGCGGGGCACGTCGGCGCAGGGCGTGCCGGTGCGGATCAGGCCACCGAAGCGATGCGCATCTTGATGTCGTCGGGCGACAGGGCGCCCTTCGCCGTCACATGGTCGCCGGAGGACTCGCCGCGCAGCCGGCGGCCGATCCACGGCACGAGGTACTCGCGGGCCCAGTGGACGTCGTCGCGGCGGACCTCCAGGGTGCCGCGGGGCGGCTGGGGCGGCCAGGGCTGCTCCGGGTCGGCCGGGACCTGAAGGCCGAGGGCCTGACCGGCGCGCAGCGCCACGCGTGTGTGCCCCTCGGGCGACAGGTGCAGCCGGTCGCTGTCCCAGGCCCGCCGGTCCTGCACGGACTTCAGGGACCACAGGTCGAGGACGGGGCAGCCGTACCGGTCGGCGATGGCGCGTACGTGCCCGTTGTACGTGGCGATCTTGCCGCGCAGATGCTTGAGCACGGGGACGCCACGGGTGTCGAAGCCGGTCGTCACCATGACCGTGCCGGCCGCCTCGGCCAGCTGGGCCACGGCCCGCTCGAATCGCTCGGCCACCTCGTCCGGGTCGGTGCCGGGCCGGATGATGTCGTTGCCGCCCGCACAGAAGGAGACCAGGTCCGGGGCCAGTTCGACGGCCTGCGGGAGCTGGTCCTGCACTATCTGGTCGAGCAGTTTCCCGCGGACCGCGAGGTTGGTGTACCTGAAGTCACCCTCGGGGCGCCGGTCGGCGAGCAGCACCGCGAACCGGTCGGCCCAGCCGACGAACGCCCCGTCGGGCCCGGGGTCGCCGACGCCCTCGGTGAAGCTGTCCCCCACCGCCACGTACGACCCGATCACTGATGTGTTGTCACTCTTCGAATCGTCTGCCACGTCGGACCATGATTCACCTTCGTATGTGACCTACGCGACCGTAAGGAGGGGTTGACGAACGGTGAGATGTGACACTCTTAAATAATTTGCCAATCCAGGAATAGGGCTGGTCCGGGACGGGTTGAGTGTGCGAATCACGTAGGCGACTCAGCCGGCCGACACGCCGTGCACAAAGCTCAGATGCGGCGCAGCCGGAGAACCGTCGCGTCCAGGTCGCCCTTGAGTCCGCTGCGCAGCCCGTGGTGCAGCAGGACGGCACCTCGGTGCGCTTCACCCGTTTCACGGCATTCGTACGACGCCGCCGGGTCGAGTCCGCGCAGCCGCAGCGCCGGCACCGGCTCGCCGTAGCTCTGCGCCTGGAGCCAGGCGAGGACCACCGTCTCCTCCCCCCGGACGTACTGGACGGCGCTCAGACCGCCGGCCGGGGGCCGCAGCCGGTACAGCTCGCCGTGCTGGACGACCGGGCGGATCTCCTTGTAGAGCTCCACCCACCTCTGGGCCTCGGCCAGCTCCTCATCGGTCCACTCGGTGAGGTCGCCGCCGACGCCGAGCACGCCCGCCATGGCGCTGACGAAGCGGAACCTCAGCGAGCTGACCCGGCCGTTGAGCTGGGTGTTCGGGCTGTCGGTGACCCAGGCGGCCATGACCCGGGCGGGGTGGATCTGGGTGAAGCCGTGCTGGATGGCGAGCCGGTCGAGCGGGTCGGTGTTGTCGGAGGTCCACACCTGGTCGGTGCGGCTCATGACGCCGAGGTCGATCCGTCCGCCGCCGCCCGAGCAGGACTCGAAGGCGACCTGCGGGTGGGCCGCGCGCAGCCGGTCCAGCAGGGCGTAGAAGGCGCGGACGTGGTCCACCCACAGGCGTTGCGGGTACGGCTCACCGGGCCAGCCGGCGTCGGTGAAGCAGCGGTTGAAGTCCCACTTCACATAGTCGATGGGTGCGCTGGAGAGCAGGGTGTCCAACTGCTCCCAGAGGTACTCCTGCACGTCCTCGCGGGCGAGGTTGAGGACGAGCTGGTTGCGCAGTTCCGTCCGCTTGCGTCCCGTCTGGTACTGCACCCAGTCGGGGTGGGCGCGGTACAGGTCGCTGTCCGGGTTCACCATCTCGGGCTCCACCCAGATGCCGAACTGCATGCCCAGGGCGTGGACCTGGTCGGCGAGGGGCTTCAGGCCCTGCGGGAAGCGGTCGGGGTTGGGCGTCCAGTCGCCGAGCCCGGCGCGGTCGCTGGTACGGGCTCCGAACCAGCCGTCGTCCACGACGAAGAGCTCCACGCCGATCCCGGCGGCCCGGCGGGCGAGCGCGAGCTGCTGGTCCTCGGAGATGTCGAAGTTCGTCGCCTCCCAGGAATTGAAGAGCACCGGCCGGTCCCGCTCGGCGTCCGGGATGACATGGGCGCGCTGGTAGGCGTGCCAGGTGCGGCTCGCGCCGCCGAAACCGCCGTCGCTCCACAGACCGGCGAAGACGGGCGTGGTGTACGACTCCCCCGGCTCGAGGAGCAGCAGGCCCGAGTCGTCGTAGCCGGCGCCGCCGGTGATCTGCACGCGCGCGTCCGGGAGCTGGGCGACCGCGATACGCCAGGCGCCCGACCAGCCGAGCGCGCAGCCGTAGACCTCGCCGCGTTCCTCGGTGGCGTCGGTGTCGAGCGCCACCCAGGGCAGATGCTGGTGGCCGGTGTGGCCGCGACGGCTGCCGATGATCTTCTCACCGTAGGTGAGCGGGGCGGTGGTGAGCAGGGACTCGGCGGCCCAGCGGCCGTGCAGCTGGGACAGCCGCCAGCCGTCGCGGTCGGGCAGGGTCCAGGTGGCCGCGTCGGCGCGCAGCAGCTCCACGCGCGTGTGTGTGCCGTTCGTCACAGCGACCCGGCGTTCGACGACGTCACCGCGCATCCGGTAGTGCAGGGTGACGGCGAGGCCGTCGTCGTCGAAGCGCAGCCGCAGCTCGTCGCCGGCCGTCTCGTACGACACGAAACGCCACTCGGTGCCGCGGCGCTCGTCGGTGCGCACCGACAGGGCGGGGCGGACGAAGCGCGGACCGCCCTCGACGGGGTACTCCTCTCGGCCGTCGAGCGGGCACTCGAAGGGCCAGTAGCCGGGCAGCGGGTCCCTGGCGAGGGCCTCGGCGTCCGCGAGGGCGATGCGCGGGCCCCAGTGCAGGTGGAGCAGCTCGTCCGCATCGGTGAGATGCAGGGCGTAACTGCTGGTGGGCCCCGAGAGGAGCCAGGTACGACCGTCTTCGGCGATGTCCACCACGAAATACCTCACAGGTGCCAACAGTTCCGCTCAAGTGCCAACATCATCAGGCGCAGCGGCCCTGGTGACAATGCCTGTGGACAACTCCTTGCCCGAGGAAACCGATGTCGTATGGTCGACGGAGCGCCCGCCGACGAGCCGCGACGGCGGGGCCCGACCGGGAGGAGCCCCCCGTGACGCAGCAGGTCCCGTCGACCGAGCCGGAGCTGGCCGGCGTGCGCAACTTCCGTGACGTGGGCGGGCTGCCGACTACGGACGGACGGCGGGTGCGGCACGGCGTGCTGTTCCGCAGCGGGCACCTGGCGCACGCGACGGAGGAGGACGCGGCCTTCCTGGCCTCCCTGGGGCTGCACACGATCTTCGACTTCCGCAACGCGGCCGACCAGAAGCTGGAGGGCCCGGACGTCGAGCTGCCCGGCGTGCGGAACATGAACCTGCCGCTGAGCGACCCGGCGGACGGCGCCGAGTTCTGGAAGATGGTCCGCGACGGCGACCTCGACCAGCTGCGCGCGATCCTCGACGACGGCAAGGGCGCGGCGCGGATGATCGCCTCGTACCGGACGATCGTCAAGGAGCGCACCGCCGAGCACTCCCGGGTGCTGCGCGCGCTCACCGAGGACAGCGTGCCCGCCCTGATGCACTGCGCGGCGGGCAAGGACCGCGCGGGCATCTCCATAGCCGTGACGCTCCTCGCCCTCGGTGTGGAGCGGGAGGCGATCGTCGCCGACTACCTGGAGTCCAACGCCAAGCACCGGCGCTACAAGGTCCGCCGCAGCGGCAGCGCGGACACCGCGTACACCCCGGAGATCATGGACCTGCTCAGCCCGCTCTTCGACGCCCGCGCCGAGTACCTCCAGGCGGCGTTCGAGACCATCGAGGCCACCTGGGGCGGGGTGGACCCCTACCTGGAACGGGGCCTCGGGCTCAGCCCGGCATCCCGCGACCGGCTGCGCGAGCGCCTGCTGGACTGACCGGTCGCGACCGCCGGCCTGCGGTGGGGACGACTGGTACCGGTAGCCGGCCCCGCCCTCCGTCAGTGCTTCGCCCCCAACGCGAACAACAGGAAGAGGAAGGCCGCCAGGAGGTGGCCCGCGGCGATGTAGATGATCAGGCGGATCCACAGTGAGCGGGGGAACTTCGTCTCGAGGTCACTCATGGCAGCTCTCCGGTCAGCGGTCCCAGGCACAGCGTGGCCGTGGGACTCTGCAGCAGGGTGTGGACGAACAGCAGTTCGACGCCGTCGTGGTCCTCGGCGGCGAGGCGGTGCGGGGTGAGCGAATCGAAGTGCGCGCTGTCCCCGGACGCGAGCAGGTGCGCGGTGTCACCGAGGCGCAGCCGCAGCCGGCCCCGGAGGACGTAGAGCCACTCCTCGCCGGGGTGGACGCGCACGATGTCGCCCTGCGATCCGTACGGCACGCGCACGCGCAGCGCCTGCATGCCGCGGCCCGGCGCCCCGGCCTGGAAGTACGTCCAGCCGCCCGCCCGGGTCGGCTCCATGCCCCCGGCGCGCACGATGGCGTCCCGGTCGGCGACCGTCTCGCCGAGCAGTTCGGAGACGGTCGTACCGTAGATGCGGGCGAGGGCCAGCAGCATCGGCAGCGACGGCTGCCGCTGCCCGGTCTCCAGCCGGGACAGATGGGCCGGTGACAGCCCGGCGGTGCGAGCCGCGGCCTCCAGGGTGAGGGCGGCGCGCCGGCGCAGTGCCCGCAACTGCGGCGCGACGGCGCTCAGCTCGTCACTGGGCCCCACAGGTGGCCCGGCGTCTGAGGCGTTCATGCCTCCATTCAGCCCGATTCTTGCCCTGGCGGCAATTTCATTGCCTTCGAGGCAAAAACAGTTCGATCTTCACCGTGCTACGCTCGCCCATGGAATTGAACACGTTCAAAACCTTGGGGATCAGATGTCCGCACGCACCTCGTCCCACGACGCCGACGCGCCCGCCGCCGCCCTCGGCCCTCTCGCGCTGGTCATGGGGGTCGTGGCCGGGGCGAGCGCGTGGCCCACCCTCACCTTCATGCTGTTTCCCTGGTCGCTCCTCGCCGGCGGGTTCGCGGTCACTTTCGGCGCCATGGGCGTCCACTACGCCGACCGCGGCATCGGCCGGCTGTGGACCTCGGTCGTCGGCATCGTCCTCGGATCCGTCGGACTCGCCGACCTCTTCCTCCTCTTCGTGGCACTCCCCGGCTAGGCCCTGAACCGGCGCGCTCAGCGGCCCGCCACCGCCTGCTTGATCAGGGTCTTTCCGAAGTCCCACATCAGGCCGCCGCCGCTGTGCGCGTCGTCCATCACCGCCGTGAACGCGTCCACGAACCGTTCGACGTCCGTCTCGTCGATGATCAGCGGCGGGATCAGCTTGATGACCTCCAGGTGGTCGCCGGAGACCTGGGTGAGGATCCGGTGCCGTTGCAGCAGCGGTACGACGACCATCTGGGCGAACAGGCCCTTGCGGGCGGCCTGGAGCATGGTCCAGCGGCTGCGCAGCTTCAGCGAGGTGGGCCTGCCGAACTCGATGCCGATCATCAGTCCCCGGCCGCGCACGTCGGCGAGCAGCTCGTACGTGCCGGTCAGCGCGGCCAGCCGGGACTTCAGCAGTTCGCCCGTCCTGCGCACGCCCGCGACGATCTGCTCGTTCTCCATGACCGACAGCACGGCGAGTCCGCACGCCATCGCCTGGGCGCCCGAACCGAAACTCGCCGAGTGGACCAGGACCCGGTCCATGGACGAGTAGACCTTCTTGAAGATCCAGTCCTTGCCGAGGGTGGCGCCGACCGGCACGTACCCGCCGGACAGGGCCTTGGCCACGCACACCAGGTCGGGTTCGACGCCGTCCTCGTGCTGGTAGGCGTAGAAGTCGCCGGTGCGGCCGAGGCCGGTCTGCACCTCGTCGGCGATGAGCAGCGCCCTGTGCTTGTGCAGCAGGTCCTGGGCGGCGCGCAGATAGCCGGGCGGTGCCTCGTGCACCCCCTTGCCCTGGATCGGCTCCACGATCAGGGCGGCCACGTCGCCCTTCAGCAACTCCCGTGCCAAGGCGTCGAGATCTCCGAGCGGTACGGCGGTGTCGGGCAGCAACGGGTCGAAGCCGTCCCGGAAGCCGCTCTCGCCGTTGACCGACAGGGAGCCGGTGGTCAGGCCGTGGAAGGCGTGGTCGCAGTAGAGGATCCGGGGCTTGCCGGTGGCGTACCGGGCGAACTTCAGCGCCGTCTCGACGGCCTCCGTGCCGCTGTTGCCGAAGAACACCCGGTCCAGGTGCGGGCTGTGGGCGAGCAGCCGTTCGGCGAGCAGGCCGGGCAGCGGCTGGCAGTCGAACCGGGTGAGGTCGGCGAGGTCCAGGTCGAGCACGTCGTGCAGTGCCTTGCGGACGACCGGGTGATGGCGGCCGAGGCCCATCACCCCGAACCCGGCGAGCATGTCCAGGTAGTCGTTGCCGTCCGCGTCGAAGAAGTGGGCGCCCTCGGCCCGCTCGTAGACCTTGTCGAAGCCGATGGTGTGCAGCATGCGCGGGAGCTGCGGGTTGAGGTACTTGCTGTGCAGCTCGTAGCGTTCGGCTCCGCGCTCGGCGAGCAGGGCGCCGAGGTCGAACTCCGTGCTCATTCACTCTCCTTGGCTGTGCCGCCGGCGTCCTTGACGGCCAGGCTCCCACTGATCCGCCCGGCGATCTCGACGGGCGTGAGACCGATGTCGGCCAGCACCTCACCGCGCTTGGCGTGGGCGAGGAACTGCTCCGGGATGCCGAAGCGCCGTACCGGCACGTCCACGTCGGCGTCGCCGAGGGCGAGGGCCACGGCCGAACCGACGCCCGCCGAGCGGCTGTTGTCCTCCACCACGGCGACCAGCCGGTGTTCGACGGCGAGGCCCGGCAGCGAGGGGTCGACGGGCTTGACCCACCGTGGGTCCACCACCGTGCAGTTGATGCCGCGCGCCTGCAGCAGGTCGGCGGCCTGCAGGCACACCGTGGCCATCACGCCGACGGCCACCAGCAGCACCTCGGGGCGTTCCGCCCGGTGCAGCACGTCCATGCCGCCGACCCGGTCGACGGCCGGGATGTCCGGGCCCACCGACTCCTTCGGGAAGCGGACCAGGGTCGGCGCGTCGTCCACGGCGACGGCCTCGCGCAGCTGCGCGCGCAGCTGGCCCGCATCGCGCGGGGCGGCGATTCTGAGACCGGGCACGACCTGCAGGACGGACATGTCCCACATGCCGTTGTGGGAGGCCCCGTCGGCGCCGGTGACGCCGGCCCGGTCGAGGACGAAGGTGACCCCGCAGCGGTGCAGGGCGACGTCCATCAGCAGCTGGTCGAAGGCGCGGTTGAGGAAGGTGGCGTAGACGGCGACGACCGGGTGCAGCCCGCCGGTGGCGAGACCGGCCGCGGAGACGGCCGCGTGCTGCTCGGCGATGCCCACGTCCCACACGCGGTCGGGGAAGCGCTCGGCGAACCCGCCGAGACCGACCGGGTGCAGCATGGCCGCGGTGATGGCGACCACGTCGTCCCGTTCCTCGCCGATCCTGACGATCTCGTCGCCGAACACCGAGGTCCAGGAAGGTCCGTTGGACGGTGCGAGCGGCTCGCAGGTCAGCGGGTCCATCACGCCGACGGTGTGGAAGTGGTCCTCCTCGTGGTTGAGCGCGGGCTCGTAGCCGCGGCCCTTCTCGGTGAGGCAGTGGACCAGTACCGGGCCGTGGAACCGTTTCGCCCGGCGCAGCGCCGACTCGACGGCCTTGATGTCGTGGCCGTCGATCGGGCCGACGTACTTCAGGCCCAGGTCCTCGAACATGCCCTGCGGGGCGAAGGCGTCCTTGAAGCCCTTCTTCGCGCCGTGCAGGGACTCGTAGATCGTGGTGCCGACGATCGGGGTGCGCAGCAGCACGTCCTTGCCCCAGGCGAGGACCTTCTCGTAGCTGTCGGTGGTGCGCAGGGTGGCCAGGTGGTTGGCGAGGCCGCCGATGGTCGGGGCGTAGGAGCGTTCGTTGTCGTTGACGACGATGATCAGCGGGCGGTCCTTGGCGGCCGCGATGTTGTTCAGCGCCTCCCAGGCCATGCCGCCGGTCAGCGCGCCGTCGCCGATGACGGCGACCACATGGCCCTTGTCCCCCTGCACCTGGTTGGCCTTGGCCAGGCCGTCGGCCCAGCCGAGCGCGGTGGAGGCGTGGCTGTTCTCGATGACGTCGTGCTCGGACTCCTCGCGTGAGGGGTAGCCGGACAGTCCGCCCTTGCCGCGCAGCTTCGAGAAGTCCTGACGACCTGTCAGCAGCTTGTGGACGTAGGACTGGTGGCCGGTGTCCCACAGGATGCGGTCGGCCGGTGACTCGAAGACCCGGTGGAGCGCGACGGTCAGTTCCACCACCCCCAGATTGGGCCCGAGGTGACCGCCGGTCCTCGATACCGCCTGCACCAGGAACTCGCGTATTTCGTGGGACAGTTCGCCGAGTTCCGCCTCGGACAGCGCCTTCAGGTCGCGTGGTGTCCGGATGGTCTCCAGAATGGTCACGCTGGGCCCCCTCTCGGTCCGTGCCGTGCTGTGCTCAACTCATTCGTCTGCGGGGCTCGTCCGCTCGGCGAGCTTCATGGCCTCATCGATGAGGGTCTCGACGATCTTCGACTCGGGTACGGTCTTGATGACCTCGCCCTTGACGAAGATCTGCCCCTTTCCGTTGCCCGAGGCAACTCCGAGGTCGGCCTCACGGGCCTCGCCCGGACCGTTCACCACACACCCCATCACCGCGACCCTGAGCGGCACTTCCATGCCGTCCAGGCCCGCCGTGACCTCCTCGGCGAGCTTGTACACGTCGACCTGGGCCCGGCCGCAGGACGGACAGGAGACGATCTCCAGCCGCCGCTGCCTGAGCCCCAGCGACTGAAGGATCTGGATGCCGACCTTGACCTCCTCGGCGGGCGGAGCACTGAGCGACACCCGGATGGTGTCGCCGATGCCCCGGCTGAGCAGCGCCCCGAAGGCCACCGCCGACTTGATCGTGCCCTGGAACGCCGGGCCGGCCTCGGTGACCCCCAGGTGCAGGGGGTAGTCGCAGCTCTCGGCGAGCTGCCGGTAGGCCTCGATCATCACGACCGGGTCGTTGTGCTTGACCGAGATCTTGATGTCCCGGAAGTCGTGCTCCTCGAAGAGCGACGCTTCCCAGAGAGCGCTCTCGACCAGCGCCTCCGGCGTCGCCCTGCCGTACTTCTCCAGCAGCCGCCTGTCGAGCGAGCCGGCGTTGACGCCGATCCGGATCGGCGTGCCGTGGTCCTTGGCGGCACGTGCGATCGCCTTGACCTGGTCGTCGAACTTCTTGATGTTGCCCGGGTTCACCCGGACCGCCGCGCAGCCGGCCTCGATGGCCGCGAAGACGTACTTCGGCTGGAAGTGGATGTCCGCGATCACCGGGATCTGCGACTTGCGGGCGATGGTGGCGAGGGCGTCCGCGTCGTCCTGGGTGGGGCAGGCGACGCGGACGATCTGGCAGCCGGAGGCGGTGAGTTCCGCGATCTGCTGCAGGGTGGCGCCGATGTCCGACGTACGGGTCGTGGTCATCGACTGCACCGACACCGGGGCTCCGCCCCCGACCGCCACCGGCCCGACGTGGATCTGCCGCGACTGCCGCCGCGGCGCGACCGGCCGGGCCGGTACCTCGGGAACGCCCAAGGGGACGGCGGTCATGGCCTCAGCCCTGCTTTCCGCTCGACATCGTCTCGCGCGCGGCCCGCAGGGACTCCTTCAGGGAGCCCATCGTGGCGAGCACGGCGGTCGGCTCGTAGCCGCAGTGCGCCATGCAGTTGGCGCAGCGCGGGTCCTTGCCGCGGCCGTACTTGTCCCAGTCGGTGTCCTCGATGAGTTCGCGGTACGTCGACACGTACCCGTCGCTCATCAGATAGCAGGGGCGCTGCCAGCCGAAGAGCGAGTAGCTGGGGATCGCCCAGGCCGTGCAGGGGAAGTCGACCTTGCCCTCGAGGAAGTCCAGGAAGAGCGGACTCTGGTTGAGCCGCCACTTCTTGCGGTTGCCGCCCGCGAACGCCTTCTTGAACAGCTCGCGGGTCTGCTGCACACCGAGGAAGTGCTCCTGGTCGGGGGCCTTCTCGTAGGCGTAGGCCGGCGAGAGCATCATCTCGTCCACCTTCAGGTCGTCGTTGAGGTAGTTCAGCACCTCGACGACGGTCTGCGGGGTGTCGGTGTTGAAGAAGGTGGAGTTGGTGGTCACCCGGAAGCCGCGCCGCTTGGCCTCCTTGATGGCCTCGACCGCCTCGTCGAAGGTGCCCTCCTTCGCCACCGAGGCGTCGTGCCGCTCGCGCAGCCCGTCGATGTGCACGGCCCACGCGAAGTACGGCGAGGGCTTGAACTTGTCCATCTTCTTGCGCATGAGAAGGGCGTTCGTGCACAGGAACACGAACTTCTTCTTCGCCACCAACTGCCGGACGATCTCGTCGATCTGAGGGTGCATCAGCGGCTCGCCACCGGCGATGGACACCATCGGCGCACCGGACTCCAGCACCGCGCCCACGGCCTGGGCGACGGGCATGCGCTGCTTGAGGACGCCTGCCGGATGCTGGATCTTGCCACAGCCCTCGCACTTGAGGTTGCACGCGAACAGCGGCTCCAACTCGACCAGGAGGGCGAACTTGTCCCTCTTCCTGAGCTTCTGTTCGAGCAGGTATGTAGCAACCTTGACGGTCTGACGCAACGGCATGGCCATCTGGCTCACCTCCGGGGGAGCAGCAAAGAACGGTGCCATTCGAAAAATGCGGGAAGAACAGTACGGAGAACACGGAAAGCCGATATTCCACCGCGTACGGTGCCGATCCGGACGAGCTCGTGTTCGGGAGCGTCCACGACCACCCGTACGGCCGCAACCGGGCGCTCACCGCCGCGGACGGCCGCGAGGAGCGTGGCCGCCGACTCCATGTCGACCGCGATCGCGCCGGTCGCGAGCAGGTCGGACCGCTCATGGCCCCGGACGACGTGGTCGGAGCCGGTGAGCGGGCCGGTGTGGACCGTGCGTCCGGGCAGGATGCGCACGAGTTCCTTGACGAGCAGTTCGGTGCCCACGCAGGCGACGGCGCCGCTCGGGTCCCGGGTCTCCTCGGCGACCACCAGGTCACCGGGGTGCATGCCGGGGGCGAGCCCGGCGCAGAAGCCGGTGGCCAGTACGGCGGCCTCGGCGAGCGCCGGCACCGTCAGCCGGCCCGAGATGGAGCGTTTCGCCGCACGGGGACCCATGCCCGTACGGACGAAGCTGACCGGCCCGTCCGCCCCGCTCCTGTCCCCGGTGCGCAGGGCGAGGTGCTCGATGCCGAGCGCGCAGGCGATCAGCAGCGGGGGCGGTGCGGGCTGGGTGCTCAAGGTCAGCTCCCCTTCGCCTCGGGCTGCGGTTTCCGGGCGAGGAGGCCGCGCTCGAAGGGGTCGCCGTGCAGGTAGCGGCCGAGTGCGGTGAGCGGGAAGACCTGCCGGTACAGGTGGTAGTTGATGGAGAAGTCCCAGGGGAAGCCGGTGCCGGTGAAGTACGGCTCGTCCCAGGTGCCGTCCTCCCGCTGGGTGTCCGCCAGCCACCGGATGCCGCGCTCGACGGCCTTGGAGTGCTGCTCCCCCGCCGCGAGCAGCGCCATCAGGGCCCAGGCGGTCTGCGAGGCGGTGGAGGCGCCCCGGCCGCTCCACTCCTTGACGTACTTGTAGGAGCGCAGGTCCTCGCCCCAGCCGCCGTCGTCGTTCTGCACGCTCTCCAGCCAGGCCACCGCCCGCCGGATGGCCGGGTGCGAGCCGGGCAGCCCGGCCGCGGTCAGCGCGGGCACCACCGAGCCGGTGCCGTAGACGTAGTTGACGCCCCAGCGGCCGAACCACGAGCCGTCCGGCTCCTGTTCGGCGAGCAGCCAGTCGATGCCGCGGCGGGTGCGCGGGTCGTGGGCGAGCCCTTCGGCGGCGAGCATCTCCACGACGTGCGCGGTGACGTCGGCCGACGGCGGGTCGATGACCTCGCCGAAGTCGCAGAACGGCAGCCGGTTCGGGAACGGGCTGGTGTTGTCGACGTCGAAGGCGCCCCACGCGCCGTTCCTCGACTGCATCCCGAGGTTCCAGCGCACGGCACGGCCGATCGCGTGGTCCACCCGCTCGGGGTCGTGGTGCCGGACCCGGCGCAGTGCGAGGGCGACCTCGGCGGTGTCGTCGATGTCGGGGTAGTTGTCGTTGTGGAACTCGAACGCCCAGCCGCCCGGCGGCAGCCCCGGCCGCCGTACGGCCCAGTCGCCGGGCCGGACGATCTCCTCGCCGAGCATCCAGTCGGCGGCCTTGACCAGTTGCGGATGGTCGAGGGGCAGACCCGCGTCGACGAGGGCGATGGTGGCGAGGCAGGTGTCCCACACCGGGGACTGGCAGGCCTCGATCATCCGGGCGCCGTCCTCGCGCCAGACGGCGAAACGGTCCAGCGAGGCGAGTCCCTCACGCATCACGGGATGCTGGAGGTCGTAGCCGAGCAGGTGCAGGGCGATGACCGAGTACACGGCCGGGGGCTGGATGCCGCCCCAGCAGCCGTCGTTCTCCTGCCGCTCGATGATCCAGCGGGCCGCCGAGTTCATCGCGGCCCTGCGGAGTCTGCGCACGGCGACCTTGCGGTAGCCGCGGACCACCTTGTCGAGCCGCTGGAACAGGCCGTCCCAGCTCACCACCGGGGCGAGCGGCTGCGGCGGGTTGGGGTTCGCCGGGTCGGTGTGCAGTTCGTCCAGCGGGAACGGCGCCGGGCGTACCGGGCGCTTGGCGGACACGATGGTGAGGGGGACGATCGTCTGCCGCGCCCAGCACCCGAAGTCGTAGATGTTGAGCGGGAACCAGGTGGGGAAGTAGATCAGCTCCGGCGGGAGCTCGGGCAGGTCCTCCCACTTCCACCAGCCGAACAGGGCGAGCCAGATCCGGGTGAAGACACGGGACGCGGCGATGCCGCCGCGCTCGCGGATCCAGGCCGACGCCTTCGCCATGTGCGGCTCGTCGGGCGCGTCGCCGGCCAGGCGCAGGGCGACGTACGCCTCGACGGTGGTGGACAGCTCGCCGGGCCCGCCGTAGAAGGTGGCCCAGGTGCCGTCCTCGCGCTGCTCGCCGCGGATGAACCTGGCGGCGGCCTGGGTGGTGCTCTCGTCGCGGATCCCCAGGAACTGGCGGAGCAGCAGGTCCTCGGCGTCCATGGTGACGTTGGTCTCCAGGTCGCCCTTCCACCAGCCCTGGGCGTCCTGCCGCGCGAGCAGGAAGTCGGTGGCGCGCCGGGCGGCGCCAGCGGCGGCTTCTTGTACCCCGGCCGCCCCGGGAGTGGTGATGGTGGTGTCGCTGGCCGCGGCAGCGCGGGACGGCACAGTCGCCCCGGTGCTTCCGTCGGTCGTCGCTGTCATGGCTTCCCCTTCGTGCAGTCGTGCGAGTCGTGCTGCTGTGGGTCCGCCGTCGGCCGGTGTCCTGATGTCGATCCTCGGACACCGGCCGGCGACTACGCGAGGCTTGTTGGGCCGATAGTGATCATCTCTTTCGTACGACGACGAAGTCGGCGAGCGCCGTGAAGGCCGCGCGCACCCGGTCGGGCATGTCGACGGCGTCGAGGGCTTCCACGGCGATGGTGTGCTGACGGCGCGCTTCCTCGGCGGTCCAGGCACGGCCGCCGGCCCGCTCGATGAGAGCCGCGCGGGCCGCGAACTCCTCCTCGGAGAAGTTCTCGAAGTCGCTGCTCTTGGCGTCCGCGGCGAGGATCTCGCCGAGCTGCTCGGAGGCCGGGCCGCCGGCCGCGAGCGCGGCGACGACGGGCAGGGACTTCTTGCGCTGGCGCAGGTCGCTCCAGGTCTGCTTGCCGGTGGCCTCCGGGTCGCCCCAGATGCCGAGCAGGTCGTCGATGGCCTGGAAGGCGAGGCCGAGGTGGTAGCCGTACCGCTCCAGCGCGTCGGCGGTGGCGTCGTCCGCGCCGCCGAGGACCGCGCCGATGGAGCTGGAGGCGGCGAGCAGGGCGCCGGTCTTGTTGCCCTCCATCTCCAGGCACTCCTCGACGGTGACCCGGTCGCGGTGCTCGTAGGAGATGTCCTGCGCCTGACCGTCGATCAGGGCGCGGGTGGCGGTGGTGAGCCGGCGGGTGGCGCGGCCGGCCTCCACGGTGCCGAGCTCCAGCAGGATCTCGTTGGCGAGGGCGAACAGGGCGTCCCCGACCAGGATCGCCTGTGCGGGGCCGTGCACCTTCCAGACGGTGTCGCGGTGCCGGCGCTGCTCGTCGCCGTCCATCAGGTCGTCGTGCAGCAGCGAGAAGTTGTGGACGAGTTCGACGGCGACGGCACCGGGGATGCCCACCTCCGGCGTGGCGCCGGTGACCTCGGCGGAGAGCACGGCGAGCGCGGGACGCACGGCCTTGCCGCCGTCGCCGTCGGCGGGGTTGCCGGCGGCGTCGATCCAGCCGAAGTGGTAGGCGGCGACGGTGTCCATGGGAGACGCCAGCCGGTCCACGGCCGCACGCAGGACCGGAGTGGCCAGGGTGCGGCCGCGCTCCAGCAGCGCGGTCACGTCCACCGCGGCCCGCGGGGCGGGCGTCGAGGCCGGGGGCACAGTGGGCACAGTCTCTCCTCTTGTTGCGGTACCGGGGGTGCGGGGGCCTGCCGCGGGCTCCTGATCGAGCGTCACGCCGCCTCCTCGAACTCGAAGAGATGGCGGGGGCGGGGCCGGCCCAGGGCGCTGAGGGCGGCGTCGGCCGCGCTCACTCCACTGCGAACCGCACTCTCCATGGTCGCGGGCCACCCGGTGGCGGTCCACGCTCCGGCCAGGTACAGGCCGGGGGCCTTGGTGCGGGCGCCGGGCCGCAGCCGCCCGACGCCGGGGGTGGGGGCGAACGTGGCCGTGCGCTCCCTGGTCACGAAGAAGTCCTTCACCACGGCGCCCCGGGTACCCGGAATCAGCCGCTCCAGCTCCGGCAGATAGCGCTCGCGGAGTTCGGCGACCGGCAGATCGATCTCTCCGTGCGCGGCCGACTGGGAGAGCGCCAGGTACTGACCGCCGGTCAGCCCGGAGGCGTCGGTCCGGTCGAAGACCCACTGCACGGGCGTGCCGAGGGCCGCGAAGAAGGGGCGCGCGAGCACCTTGCGGTCGTAGACCACATGGACGTTGAGGATCGGCGCGGTGCCGATGCCCAGCAGTTGCTCGGGCGCGTCGAGGGCGCCGGGCGGCAGCAGGTCGTGGGCCTCGCTCTGGGGTACGGCGAGGACGACCGCGTCGGTCTCGATCCGCTCGCCGGGAACCTGAACGCTCCAGGTGCCGTTCTCGTTGATAGAGACGGAGGTGACGCGTGTACGGACCTCGGTACGGACGCCCGCGGAGTCGAGCTCCTTGCGGGCCAGCCGGTCGTGCAGTTCGCCCAGCGGGACGCGGGCCCAGCCGATGTCGGCCGCGCCCGGGTCGGACAGCAGACCGGTCTTGAACACCATCGCGGCGAGCCCCAGCGAGGCGTCGCCCGCGACCGCGTTGAGGGTGGCGACCCCGACCAGGTCCCACAGGGCCTCGACGGCGCGCGCCGACTGGCCGTGCGCGGCCAGCCAGCTGCCGAAGTCCTGGGCGTCCAGGGCCGGATCGGCGAGGTCGAGCCCCTTCAGCGCGAGCGCGGCCCGCCCGACCGCGGCGCGCTCGGCGAGCGAGAGGTGCGGATAGGCGGCCAGGCTGCGCCCCAGGTGGAGGGGGACGGGCAGCGGGTCGCGCCGCAGCCGGCCGAGCCGCCTGCCCTCGGGCTTGGCGACGTCGACGACGGGCACGTCCAGGCGGTCCTGCAGCGGTGCCAGCGCCGCGCCCTGGATCCTCTCGAGGAACCAGCGGTAGGCGGTGCAGCAGCGCAGGTACACGTGCTGGCCGTTGTCGACGGTCAGTTCGCCGCGCTGGAAGGAGAAGGCGAGGCCGCCCAGCCTGGGCCTGCCTTCGAGCAGGGTGACGCGGACGCCGGCGTCGGCGAGCGCGAGCGCCGCGGTGATCCCGGCGAGCCCACCGCCGACCACGACGGCACTGCGGCCTGCCGCGCCCTCCGGTTCCGCGGTGCCGTGCGCCGGTGCGGGGCGGGAGCGTTCGCTCATGGTGCGTCCTTCCATGCGTACCGAGCGTGCAGGGTGAACGGTGCACGGTCGGCCGTCGCAGTCAGGGACGCCACGCCGCAGCGGAGGGTTGCCTGCCGCAGGTCTCCTGGTTCGGTGCGGTCCATCAGGGGCGCCTCCTGACGGACCGCGGGGAGACATGGCGGGTCACATGCCGGGTGTCCAGACCGGACAGTCCGCGTACGGCGACGTAGGCCTTCTCGCGTCCGGGCAGCGAGACCCGGCCGCGCAGCACGGCCTCGGGGTCGCGCTCGATGCGGTCCAGCAGCCGGCGGTAGATGCCGGCCATGGCGGCCACGCAGGCGCCGCTGCGCCGGTCGAGCATGGGCAGCAGCCGGTAGCCCTCGGCGAAAAGAGCGCGGGCCCGTCGCACTTCGAAGTGCACGAGGCCCGCGAAGTCGGAGCCGTCCGGTGGTGTCGGCCCGTCGAAGCCGGCCGAGCAGCCGAACTTGGCGAGGTCGTCGGCGGGCAGATAGGTACGGCCCCCGGCCGCGTCCTCGCGCACGTCTCTGAGGATGTTCGTCAGCTGCAGGGCCAGGCCGAGCGTGTCCGCGTACTCGGGTGCGCGCTCCGCGCCGCGCGCGCCCGGTTCGGTGCCGAACACGCCGAGCGAGAGGCGGCCGATGGCACCGGCGACACACCGGCAGTAGACCTTCAGGTCGTCCCAGGTCTCGTAGGTCTCGCCGCGCACGTCCATCTGGACGCCGTCGATCAGCTCGTCGAGGCCGCCGAGCGGGATCGGGAAGGCGCGCGCGGCATGGGCGAGCGCGACGGCCACCGGATCGGTGTCGTCCTCCTCCACCTCGTCCCGGCGGACCCGGGCGAGCAGCGCCCTGGTGTCCTCGAGCCGCTTCAGCTTCACCTCGTCGGCCAGGTCGCCGTCGCCGATGTCGTCCACGCGCCGGGAGAACGCGTACAGCGCCGACATGGCCCGGCGCTTGGGCGTGGGCAGCAGGCGGATGCCGTAGGCGAAGTTGCGTGCCTGCTGCCCCGTGACGGTCTCGCAGTAGCTGTAGGCGGCGAGTACCGGTGCGGACACGTGCGACGGAGAATCCACGGTCCGGATCACCCCTCTCCTCGCAGGATCGCGCCCGCCTCACGCAGCAACTGGAGCCTGCGGGGTCTGGGCGGGCCGGGAAGGACGTCGTATTCGGCGGCGGCGATCGCGTGGACCGCCGCCCTTCCCCCCGCCACGAACCCCGCGAGCAGCAGCTTCAACCTGCCGTGGACGCTACCCACCAGGGGGGCGCCTTCATTCAGCAGATCGCGGGCGCGTTGTGCCTCGTATGCAACCAGGGCGCGCACCGATGCGCTCGCGGTTTTTGCGCCAAGATCCGTTTCCTGCACGTGAAAGCGCTTCATGTCCTCGACCGGGAGGTAGATCCGGTCCCGGCCGAGGTCCTCGGCGACGTCCTGGAGATGTTCCACGATCTGCAGCCCGGTGCAGATCGCGTCGGAGAGCCGGATCCGCTCGGGGGTCGAGGTGCCGGTGACGGCGAGGACGAGGCGGCCGACGGGGTTGGCGGACAGTTCGCAGTAGGCGAGCAGGTCGTCGTAGGTCTCGTAGCGGGCGACGAGCTGGTCCTGGCGGTTGGCGGCGATCAGGCCGAGGAAGGGCTCGGGGGTGAGGGAGCGACGGCGGACGGTGGGCTGCAGCCGGCGCAGCAGCGGATGGCGCGGAGTGCCGTCGAAGACGCGGCGCAGGTCGGTCTCGAAGGCGTCGAGGAGGGCCGGCCGGTCCTCGGCCTCGGCGGCCGACACGCCGAGGAAACGGGCGTCGGCGCCGCCGGGGGCGAGGTCGCCGTCGCCGATGTCGTCGACGAGGCGGGCGAAGCCGTACACGGCCATGAGGTCGTCGCGCCAGGCCCTGGGCAGGAAGAAGGGGGCCACGGGGAAGTTCTCGCTGGTGGCCTTGTCGAGGGTGGCGCGTTCCGGGTCCGGCGCCGTCTCGGTGCCCGTCATCGGGCGCTGCCCGGCGCGGGGACGGCACATGCTGCGTTGAGCTGGGGAGTTTCCGTAGCCATTGCCGTCACATCTCCCGTTCTACACTGCCGACCCAATACACAGTATTTCGGACACGCCGCCCGACAATCGGCGGGGTCGCCCTGGCGCGGGGTGTCGCGCATTATCGCCCCACTTGCCGCTTTCCGGCACCGGTACAGCTTACGTTGTACAACGCGGCATGGTCCGTCCGGGTGTCCCGCGCATCACAACAACACACCGATTGGCTCCAAGATTCCCCACGCGTACCGGAGTTGACGGTTCCTTTGCAGACGCGGGGCCCCACCGGACGGTCTCCGGCGGGGCCCTGGCCGAAAACGTGCTACTTGCCCGTGAACTTCTCGTATTCCTTCAGGACCTCTTCGGTCGGTCCGTCCATGCGCAGTTCCCCGCGCTCCAGCCACAGGACGCGGTTGCAGGTGTCGCGGATGGACTTGTTGTTGTGACTGACCAGAAAGACCGTCCCGGCCTCCCCCCGCAGTTCCCGGATGCGTTCCTCCGAGCGCTTCTGGAACTTGCGGTCACCGGTGGCGAGCGCCTCGTCGATCATGAGGACGTCGTGGTCCTTGGCGGCGGCGATGGAGAACCGCAGCCGGGCCGCCATGCCCGAGGAGTACGTGCGCATCGGCAGCGTGATGAAGTCGCCCTTCTCGTTGATCCCCGAGAAGCCGACGATCTCCTCGTAGCGCTCCTTGATCTGCTCCCGGGACATCCCCATCGCGAGACCGCCCAGGATCACGTTCCGCTCGCCGGTCAGGTCGTTCATCAGCGCCGCGTTGACTCCGAGCAGCGAGGGCTGGCCGTCGGTGTAGACCCTGCCCCTCTCGGCAGGCAGCAGGCCCGCGATGGCGCGCAGCAGCGTGGACTTGCCGGAGCCGTTGGAGCCGATCAGGCCGATGGCCTCGCCGCGACGGGCCACGAAGGACACACCGCGCACGGCGTGCACCTTGCGTACACCTCGCGCCGCGTCGCCGGAGCCTCGCTTCAGGATGCGGCTGAGGGCGGCCGTCGCGCTGCCTCTGCCGGTCCCGCCGCCGTTGACGCGGTAGACGATGTGCAGGTCGTCCGCGATGACGGTCGGACGGCGGTCCTGGGTGTCGGTCTCAGCCACGGCCGTACCTCTCCTCCGCCTTCCAGAAGTACACGAAGCCGCCGACGAAGACGGCCACGGCCCAGAACAGCGCGATCGCCCACACGTGCGGCGGCAGGTTCGAGGCGCCGTAGCCGTCGATCAGCGCGTAGCGCATGAGGTCCATGTAGATCGCGGCCGGGTTGACCTGGAGCAGCCGGACCGCGATCTCGGAGCGGCCCTCCATGATCTTGTTGATGGAGAACATCACGCCGGAGGTGTACATCCAGGTGCGCAGGACGAACGGCATCAGCTGGGCGAGGTCCGGCGTCTTGGCTCCCATGCGGGCCACGATCAGCGCGAGCCCGGTGTTGAACAGGAACTGCAGCAGCAGGACCGGCACGATCAGCAGCCAGGCGGGGCTCGGGTAGCTGCCGAAGCCGATCGCCACGACGAACATCACGATCATCGAGAACAGCAGTTGCTGGAGCTGCTGCAGCGAGAAGGAGATCGGCAGCGAGGCACGCGGGAAGTGCAGGGCGCGCACCAGGCCCAGGTTGCCGGAGATCGCCCGGACGCCCGACATGACCGAGCTCTGCGTGAAGGTGAACACGAAGACGCCCGTCACCAGGAACGGGATGTACACGTCCTGGGACAGGCCGCGGCTCGCGTGCAGGATCACGCCGAAGATGAAGTAGTACACGGCCGCGTTCAGCAGCGGCGTCGCCACCTGCCACAGCTGGCCGAGCTTGGCCTCGCTGTACTGCGCCGTCAGCTTCGCCTGGGAGAAGGCGAGGATGAAGTGGCGCCGGCCCCACAGCTGGCGGACGTACTCGGGCAGTGAGGGACGGGCACCGCTCACGGCGAGCCCGTACTTGGCGGCGAGCTGCGCCGCCGTCAGTCCCTCGTCGGGCGACGGTATCGCGCTCACCGCGACACCGCCGTCGTGCGTTGTGTGACTCACGAGTGGAAATCCGGACTCTCTCGAGTAAGAGGCTTGCTCTCTTCTGGTAAGAGAAAGCTTCTCAGATCACCGGAGGCCGGCCCAGCCGGGTCAGCCGCCACACCGTGCGCCAGCGCATCGGGCGGCGGGGGCCGCACGGAGTGGTCCAGCCCTCCTTGAACCCGCCGAACCACGCCCTCAGGGCCGGCCCGGACGGGCGGCGCAGCAGGGTGAGCAGCAGCCAGACGCCGAGGTAGACGGGGACCAGCAGGGCGGGGAGGTTGCGGCGGGCCAGCCACACGCGGTTGCGGGCGACCATGCGGTGGTAGACGGCGTGCCGCGAGGGCGCGGTCGTCGGGTGGTACAGCACCATGTCCGACCGGTAGTCGATCAGCCAGCCGGCGTCGAGCGCCCGCCAGGCCAGGTCGGTCTCCTCATGGGCGTAGAAGAACTCGTCCGGCAGCCCGCCGACCTCGGCGAACACCCGGGTACGCACGGCGTTGGCGCCGCCGAGGAAGGTGGTGACCCGGGAGGAGCGCATCGGGTCGGAGGCACGCAGCCGGGGCACGTGGCGGCGCTGGGTCTCGCCGGTCTCCGGGTCGGCGATGCGGAAACTGATGATGCCGAGCTCGGGGTCCGCGGCGAAGGCCTCGCGGCACAGCTCGGCCGTGTCGTGGCGGGCGAGCAGTCCGTCGTCGTCAAGGAAAAGCAATATGTCGACATCCCGGCCGCCGGGCCCGAAGGCCTCCGTGCCGACGTTCCGGCCGCCGGGGATGCCCAGGTTCTCGGGCAGCTCGATCGTCCGCACGCCCTCGGGCACGTCCGGGACCGGCGAGCCGTTGCCGACGACGACCACCTCGACCCTCTCGCCGTCCTGCTTGGCGACCGAGTCGAGCAGGGCCCGCAGCTCCTCGGGCCGGTTGCCCATGGTGATGATGACGGCGCCGACCCGCATGGCCGTGCTCACTTCAGCCTGCTGGAGGCGAGGATGGACACCAGGTGCAGCAGGGTCTGCAGCAGGGCGATGCCGGCCAGCACCGCGACACCCAGCCGGGAGAAGAACAGGTCGCCGCGCACCTGGTCGGCGATCGCCAGGACCAGGATGAGCAGGGACGCCTCGATGCCGAGGATCAGCCGGTGGAACTTGAGCGCGGCGGCGGCCCGGCGGGCCAGCGCCATGCCGGAGGAGCGCATCTCGGCGGCGGCCTCCTTGACCGGGGGCAGCCCGCCCTGGTGCCGGGCCACGCCCACCAGGTCCGTCTCGGCCTTGATGAGGATGGCGCCGAGCGCGGCCAGCGTGCCGAGGAAGGCCCACAGCCAGTCGATACGGCCGCCGCCCCACAGGTCGGCGGCGCGCAGGCCGAAGCCGGTGAGCACCGCGGCGTCGGTGAGGTAGGCACCGACACGGTCGAGATAGACGCCGTTCAGCGAGTACTGCTTCTTCCACCGCGCGATCTCGCCGTCGACGCAGTCCAGCAGCAGATACATCTGGACGCACACCACACCGAGCACGGCGCCCGGGATCCCCGGCACCAGAAGTGCCGGGGCCGCGAGCACGCCGAAGACGGTCATCAGGTACGTGAGCTGGTTGGGCGTGACCCTGGTGTTCACCAGGTAGCGGTCGACCCGCAGGGACACCTCGCGCATGTAGAGGCGTCCCATCCAGTGCTCACCGCTGCGCCGGTCCTTGACCCCGGCGGGGTGGACGACCGGACGGAGTTCAGCTACCGATGGCCTTGACATAGTCGGCGTAGATGTCCTTGATCTGGTTCGTCTTGAGGTCGAGGTGTTCGAGGATCGTGTAGCGGCCGGGGCGGGTCTCCGGGGCGAACTCCACGGCGCGCACGAACTCGTCCACGGTGAAGCCGATCTCCTCCGGCAGCACCGGAAGCCCGTGCCGGCGCAGCACCCCGGCCGTGTGGGCCGCCTCCTCGTGAGCCCCGCGCAGGTACATCGCGAAGGCCGCGCCGAGTCCGCACTGTTCGCCGTGGGCGGCGGCCCGCTTGGGGAACAGCAGGTCGAAGGCGTGGTTGATCTCGTGGCAGGAGCCGGAGGACGGGCGGGAGTCACCGGAGATCGACATCGAGATACCGCTGAGGACCAGCGCCTCGGCAAGCACTTGGAGGAAGTCGTTGTCGCCGATGCCTCCGGGGTGGCGCAGCACCGCCTCGCCGGCCTGGCGGGCCATGGCCGCGGCGAGACCGTCGATCTTCTCGCCGTTGACCCGGTTGGACAGCTCCCAGTCCGCGACCGCGTTGATGTTGGAGATCGCGTCGCCGATGCCGGCCCGGACGAAGCGGGCCGGGGCCTCGCGGATCACGTCCAGGTCGATGACGACCGCGATGGGGTTGGGCACGCCGTAGGAGCCGCGTCCCGCGTCGTTGTCGAGGGTCGCGACCGGCGAGCACAGGCCGTCGTGCGCGAGGTTCGTCGGTACGGCGACCAGGGGCAGGCCGATGCGCGCCGCGGCGAACTTGGCGCAGTCGATGATCTTGCCGCCGCCGAGTCCGACCACCGCGTCGTAGTGGCCGGACTTCATCTCGCCGGCCAGCCGGATCGCGTCGTCGAGGGTGCCGCCGCCGACCTCGTACCAGCTGGCGCCGGGCAGCGAGGGGGCGATGCGCTCGCGCAGCTTGGCACCGGAGCCGTTGCTGACCGCGACGGCCAGCCGGCCGGACTGCGCGATGCGCTCGTCGGCGAGGACGGCGGCCAGGTCGTCCAGGGCACCCGGGCGGATGTCGACGACGACCGGCGAGGGAATGAGCCGGGTCAGTAGCGGCACGCGATCTCCCGTCCCTTGGCCAGGTCGTCGTGGTTGTCGATCTCGACCCACTGGACGTCGCCGATCGGCGCCACGTCGATCCGGAAGCCGCGGTTGACCAGCTCCTGGTACCCGTGCTCGTAGAACTGCTGCGGGTCGGTCTCCCAGACCGTCTTCAGCGCGTCGGCCAGCTCCGGGGCGGCGTCGCCCTCGATGAGCGTGACGCCGATGTACTCGCCGGTCGCCTCGGCGGGGTCCATCAGCTTGGTGATCTTCGTCATGCCCTTCTCGGGGTCGACGACGACCTTCATCTCCTCGTCGGCGAGCGACTTCACGGTGTCCAGCGCGAGGATGATCCGCTTGCCCTCGCCGCGCGCCGCGAGCAGCGTCTTCTCGACGGAGACCGGGTGGACGGTGTCGCCGTTGGCGAGGATCACGCCGTCCTTGAGGGCGTCACGGCCGCACCACAGGGAGTAGGCGTTGTTCCACTCCTCGGCCTTGTCGTTGTCGATGAGGGTGAGCTTGAGGCCGTACTTCTGCTCCAGGGCCGCCTTGCGCTCGTAGACGGCCTCCTTGCGGTAGCCGACGATGATCGCGACCTCGGTCAGGCCGACCTCGGCGAAGTTGGCGAGGGTGAGGTCCAGCACGGTCGGTTCGCCCTCTATGCCCGCGGGCCCCACCGGCACCAAAGCCTTGGGCAGGGTGTCGGTGTAGGGGCGCAGACGCCGTCCGGCGCCGGCCGCCAGCACGAGGCCGATCATGCGGGTTCTCCTTCGTCGTGTACGGCTGGGGCCCCTGCGGAGACCCAGAAACGGATGCTCTCGACGAGCACCACGAGGGCGACGACCACGGCGAGGACCGTGAGCGCGACCGTGAACTGCGAGGCGGTGAGCACCGCGGCCAGGACGGTGACGAGCAGCGTCCGCCCCTCGTGCCCCCCGATGACGCGCACCAGCCAGGGCGGGGGCGCTCCGGCGTTGCCGCGGATGCGGTACACCGTGTCGTAGTGATGGTAGGCGACGGCGGCCACCAGGCCGAAAGCCGCAGGGAGGGCGCCGTTCACCCCCGCTTTGCTCGCGAGGATCAGGACGGTGCCGTATTCGGCCGCGCGGAAGAACGGGGGGACCAGCCAGTCCAGGACGCCCTTGAGGGGGCGGTACAGCGCCTGCCCCGAGGTGACCGCGTAGACGACGGCACCGGCGACGGGGGCCCAGGTCACCCCGGAGAAGAGGGACACCGCGAGGACGGCCGTGCCGGCCAGGGCCACCAGCAGCGGGGCGCCGAGGCGGGCCCGGGTGACGCGCGCCACGAGCGCGGCGAGCGGGCCGTTGTCGGCGAGGTCCGCGAGCGCCTGCGCCGCCCGGTCCGTGCGGGTCGCCCTGCGCGTCACCGAGCGCAGCACGCGCCCGGCCGTGGTGTACGTCGCGGCGAGGGCACAGCCGACGAGCAGCACGCAGAAGGTGATGCGGGGGGTCGTGGCCGCCGTCAGGACGGCTATCAGCGCCCAGCGCTCGCCGATCGGCAGCACGATCATCCGCCGTGCCCAGACCGTCCAGCCGACGCTGTCCAGCTTGTCGGAGAGGGCGGCGGTGGGGCTGGTGTTGGCGGTGGCGTCGTGGTTGGCCTCGTTGAAGGAGAAGTCGACCACGTGCCGGCAGGTCTGCAGGATCATCGCGCCGAGGGCGAGCGCCCACACGTCGTCGCCGCCCCGGGCCGCGCCGAGGGCGAGGCCGGCGTAGTAGGCGTACTCCTTGGCGCGGTCGAAGGTGGCGTCGAGCCAGGCGCCGAGCGTGGAGTACTTCAGGGCGTAACGGGCGAGCTGACCGTCGGTGCAGTCCAGGACGAAGGAGGCGATCAGCAGCACACCGGCCGCGACGAAACCGCCCCGGGTGCCGGTGGCCGCACAGCCCGCCGCGATCAGGGCGGTGAGCAGCGAGGCGGTGGTGACCTGGTTGGGGGTCAGGCCGTGGCGGGCGCACCAGCGGGCGATGTAGCGGGAGTAAGGGCTGATGAAGAACGTGGTGAAGAACCCGTCGCGGGACTTCACGGCCGACTTCAGGCGTACGGCCTCGTCGTCGACGGCGGCGACGGCCTGCCGTGCCTCGTTGCGGGCCTGCGGGTCGGCGGGGACCGCGGCGACGAGGCTGCCCAGGTCCGGCTCGTGCACCTCGCAGCCGTCGGAGTCGAGCGAGGTAACGATGCGGTCGGCGAGGCAGTGCACGGCGAGCGCGGTCCCGCCGCCGGTGGAGGTCTCACGGGCCACGGCCCGGGTCATCGCCTGCCGGGCCTCCGGCTGGGCGGTGACGGCGCCGGGGATCGCGGAGAGCGGGAAGCGGGGGTCGGTCAGGCCGAGACGCAGGGCGTGCCGGTGGCCGACGAAGCGGGCGTCGACCAGGGCCACGCGGTCACCGGCGGGGGCGGCGGCGAGCAGGGTCTCGGCCGCGGCGGGGTCCGCTGCCACCCGGACGTCGAAACCGAGCGACCGCAGATCGTTCTCGAGGGACGATCCGGGGACCGGCTGACCGGTGACGATGGCCGTCGACAACCGAACTCACTCCCTGGGTGCCGGCGCGGTGGCGCCGGTCTCTTGCATGGTGGGGCGCCCTGCCAGCGGCACCCGGGCGGCATGTCGGCAGAGGCTATCCGATGCACGGAAGCCCGTGTTCACCGGCCGTTCACGGCCCGGCCCACGACGGCTGCCCCGGCCTTTGCCGCGATCATCATCGGTGATCCGGGGCCCGACCCACAAACCCGCCGGCACAGAATCGGGCAACCGGGACACCTGGCACAGGACATAGGGTGGACGACCATGACGTGGCTGATCACCGGCGGTGCCGGATACATCGGGGCGCATGTGGCACGGGCCATGGCCGGCGCCGGGGAGCGCGTGGTGGCGCTGGACGACCTGTCGGCGGCGGTGCCCGCCCGGCTTCCCGCGGACGTCCCGCTCGTCCGGGGCTCGACGCTGGACGGTGAGCTGCTGAAGCGGGTCTTCGCGGACTACGGCGTCACGGGCGTCGTCCATCTCGCGGCGCGCAAGCAGGTGGCCGAGTCGGTGGCCGAGCCCACCCGCTACTACCGGGAGAACGTGGGCGGCCTCGCCACCCTGCTGGACGCGGTCGCCGGGGCCGGGATCCGGCGGCTGGTGTTCTCCTCGTCGGCGGCGGTGTACGGCAACCCGGCCGTGGACCTGATCACCGAGGACACCCCGTGCGCGCCGGTGAACCCCTACGGCGAGACCAAGCTGGCCGGGGAGTGGCTGGTGCGGGCGGCCGGAAAGGCGCACGGAATCTCCACGGTGTGCCTGCGCTATTTCAACGTGGCGGGCGCGGCGGCGCCGGAACTCGCGGACACCGGCGTGTTCAACATCGTGCCGATGGTCTTCGACCGGCTCACCCGCGACGAGGCCCCGCGGATCTTCGGTGACGACTATCCGACGCCGGACGGCACCTGCATCCGGGACTACATCCACGTCGCCGACCTCGCCGAGGCCCACCTCGCCGCGGCGCACCGGCTCGCCGGCGGTTCTGCGTCCGGCGATCTGACGCTGAACATCGGGCGGGGCGAGGGTGTCTCGGTGCGCGAGCTGATCACGGTCATCGGGGAGGTCACCGGCGACCGCCGGGAGCCACTGGTGGAGCCGCGCCGGCCGGGGGACGCGCCGCGCGCGGTCGCCTCCGCCGAGCGGGCCGCAGAGCAACTGGGCTGGCGGGCCGGGCGCGGGGTGCGCGAGATGGTGGAGTCGGCCTGGCGGGGCTGGCAGCTGCACCACGGCGGGTGAGCCGCGCGGTCGAGCCGTACCCGAGGGGCCGTACGGAGGAGCTGGACCCACCCTGACCTGCGGAACGTTTCCGCAGGTCAGGGCACATGACAACGGTGTTCAGTACCGCGTTGCCCCATACCCCCCACCCGTAGTTCACTGGGCCCTGCCGGACGGATGAGGAAGGGCGGATGTCATGGGGGCAGGGCACGACCACGGGCACGCGCACAGCCATGCGCCGCCGACGGGTACGGCCGCGGCGGCGTACCGGGGCAGGCTGCGGATCGCGCTGGGCATCACGCTCACGATCATGGTGGTGGAGATCGTCGGCGGACTGGCCGCGGACTCGCTGGCGCTGATCGCGGACGCGGCGCACATGGCGACCGACGCGGTGGGCCTCGGCATGGCCCTGCTGGCGATCCACTTCGCCAACCGCCCGCCGAGCACGAACCGCACCTTCGGCTACGCCCGCGCCGAGATCCTCGCCGCCCTGGCCAACTGTGTGCTGCTGCTCGGGGTCGGCGGATACGTGCTGTACGAGGCCGTCCAGCGGTTCGCGACGCCCGCGGAGACCCGCGGCGGCCTGATGATCGTGTTCGGCCTGATCGGCCTGGTCGCGAACTCGATTTCGCTGACCCTGCTGATGCGTGGGCAGAAGGAGAGCCTGAACGTGCGCGGCGCCTTCCTGGAGGTCGCCGCCGACGCGCTGGGCTCGTTCGCGGTGCTGGTCTCGGCGGCGGTCATCCTGACCACGGGCTGGCAGGGCGCCGACCCGGTCGCCTCGCTCGTCATCGGCGTGATGATCGTGCCGAGGACGCTGAAGCTGCTGCGCGAGACGCTGGACGTGCTGCTGGAGGCGGCCCCGAGGAACGTCGACATGGCCGAGGTGCGGGCGCACATCCTGGCACTGGACGGCGTGGAGGACGTACACGACCTGCACGCGTGGACGATCACCTCCGGGATGCCGGTGCTCTCGGCGCATGTGGTGGTCAGCTCGGACGTGCTCAGCGCCATCGGCCACGAGAAGCTGCTGCACGAACTGCAGGGCTGCCTCGGCGACCACTTCGACGTGGAGCACTGCACCTTCCAGCTGGAGCCGAGCGGGCACGCCGAGCACGAGGCGCGGCTGTGCCACTGACGATGCACACAGGTGTTCGACACCCGTCGTGGACGGTTCCGTGATCTCCGGATCGGGCACGATGATCTACCGGGTCCGCCTTCCGGCGCCGCGCCGCGCGCGACGTGCGGGGAAGTGCCGGGAGTGCCGGATTCGTACGGCAGACTTGGGGTGCGAAGACCGAGGCGAAGGATGGGTATGCCGATCACACCTGCCACCGCGACGCACAGCTCGTCGAATGGCACTGCAGAGGCGATTTTGCTGGAACTGGTCGACGAGAAGGGTGTGACGATCGGCACGGCGGAGAAGCTCGCCGCCCACCAGCCGCCGGGGCAGCTGCACCGCGCGTTCTCGGTGTTCCTCTTCGACGAGCAGGGCCGGCTGCTCCTCCAGCAGCGGGCACTCGGCAAGTACCACTCCCCCGGCGTGTGGTCCAACACCTGCTGCGGCCACCCGTACCCGGGCGAGGCGCCGTTCGCCGCCGCGGCCCGGCGCACGTTCGAGGAGCTCGGCGTGTCCCCCTCACTGCTGGCGGAGGCGGGCACGGTCCGCTACAACCACCCGGACCCGGCCTCGGGCCTGGTCGAGCAGGAGTACAACCACCTGTTCGTCGGCCTGGTGCAGGCGCCGCTCGCGCCCGACCCGGAGGAGGTCGGCCGGACCGCGTTCGTGACGGCCGCCGAGCTCGCCGAGCGGCACGCCCGCGACCCCTTCTCGGCCTGGTTCATGACCGTCCTGGACGCGGCCCGTCCGGCGATCAGGGAGCTGACGGGCCCGGCCGCGGGCTGGTGAGCCGTCCACGACAGCACTGCGGGTCCGGAGCGCCACCACGGCGGCGGGCCCGAGCGGTTCAGCGGTCCCGTCGGCCTGCGCGGCCGTAGCAGCTCCGCGGGGCCTGCCGTGCTGCGACAGCGTCGGCCGTCCCGGGCGGTTCGGCAGCCTCCCGGGCCCGCGCGGTTCGGCAGTCTCGCGGCCCTGCGACTCCGAGGCGGCTCTACGGCAGCGTCATGGGCTTGAGCGGGAGGGCGGCCCAGATCACCTTGCCGCCGCTCGCGGTGTGCTCGACGTCGACCGTCCCACCCGCCTCCCGCGCCACCTCGCGCACCAGGAGCAGGCCCCGGCCGCCGGTCTGACCGTGGTCGGCCTCCAGGGCGGTCGGACGGTAGGGGTGGTTGTCCTCCACGGACACCCGTACCCACTCGGCTCCGACCGCGATCTCCACGGCCAGCATCGGCGACAGCAGCGCCGCGTGCCGTACCGCGTTGGTGACCAGCTCGGAGACGATCAGCAGCAGGCCGTACACCAGCTCGTCGGAGACCGGCACGCCCTGGCGCAGCAGCAGGTCCCGTACGGCGTGCCGGGCCTGCGGGACCGAGGCGTCCACCGCGGCGGCCGTGAACCGCCAGACGCCTTCGTACGGCAGTGGATCGGGCGGCCGTTCGGCGCCCCCCGCTGGGCACGGCCCGTCACCGCGCCCGTGGTTGTCCATCGTCCGGTCGCCACCCTCGCGCTCGATTGTCACCACACGTCGAGTGTTGGTAACGAACCGCCCCGGTCCGGAGGCCTGAACACAAGTCAGCGGGTATCGGACGGTTTCTGACCGAGTGCGTATGACACGGTCACGTGTGGGACTGTTCCTGTCGCCCGGACGCCGGTTCGCGAACTAGTCGGGTCGTACGGGTTTGGGCTGCCCCTCTTCCGAGACGAGACCGACGATACGGCGCCCGCCGTAGCCGGTGGCCACGAGGCCGAGGCCGTCGAAGAGCAGGGCGAGCGAGATGAAGGCGCCGATGACATATTGGCTGCTGCTCGGCCAGGAACCGAGGACCAGGATCCCGAGCAGCAGGTCGAAGGCGCCGAGCAGCAGGGTCCAGCCCAGCTGCGGTCCGCGCACGACCAGGCCGCCCACCAGCCGGAAGAAGCCCGCGGAGAGGAACAGCAGCGCGGCGAACATGGTGAGTGCGGCGGCCGCGGCGTGCGGCAGGCGGATGACGACGATGCCGGCCGCGATGTTCAGGGCGGCGACGATGACACCGAGCCAGAAGAAGCTGGTGCCGCGGGCCTGGATCGCGTGCAGCAGCCCCACGATGCCGCCGATCAGCAGCAGCCAGCCGAACAGCAGCATCGAGGTGAGCGTGGCGGCCGCGGTGTAGACGAGTCCGACGATCCCGGCGAGCACGAGGAGCGCACCGAGCGCGGCGAGCCAGCTGAAGCCGCGGTGGAGTCTCGTCGCGCTGTCCCTGCGTGCACCGGCCCTGGCCATGGCGACCTCCTCGGTCCACACCGTTCGGCACCCCCTCCACTTTTGTCCCCGTTGACCGTGTTTCGTAACGCACCGCATCTGCCGGCCCGCGCTCTCCGTACCGATCGGAGCCCCCGATACGATCCGGGCATGGAGCCCCAGCTGTCGCACCACGTCGAAGGCGCTGTCGCCACCCTCGTCATCCGCAACCCGGCCAAGCGCAACGCCATGACCGCCGCGATGTGGCGGGCCCTGCCGCCGCTGCTGGAGGAGTTGGCGCGCGATCCCGGCGTACGGGCGCTGGTGCTCACGGGTGAGGGCGGGACCTTCTGTGCGGGCGCGGACATCAGCACGCTCCAGGGCTCCCCGGGGGAGGCGCAGGGACTCGCCGTGGCCGCCGAGGAGGCGCTCGCCGCGTTCCCCAAGCCGACCGTTGCCGCCGTGCGCGGACACTGTGTGGGCGGCGGGGCACAGCTCGCCGCGGCCTGCGACCTGCGGCTGGCGGAGGAGGGCGCGCTGTTCGGGGTGACACCGGCGCGGCTCGGCATCGTCTATCCGGCCTCCTCGACCCGTCGGCTGGTGTCGCTGGTGGGTCCGGCCACCGCCAAGTACCTTTTGTTCACGGCCGAGTTGATCGATGCCGGGCGGGCGCTGGCCACCGGGCTGGTGGACGAGGTGCTGCCGGAGGGCGAACTGGGCAAACGGGTGGCGGAGTTGGCCCGGATCCTGGTCTCGCGCTCCCAGCTCACCCAGGCCGCCGCGAAGGAGTTCGCGGGCGGCCGCACCGACCGGGACGCCCACTGGGCGCAGCAGGCCCGCGGCAACCCCGACACCTCCGAAGGGGTCGCCGCGTTCCTGGAGCGCCGCCGGCCGAACTTCACCTGGAGCGTGTCTACCTCAGGATGAATGGGCTCCGCGCGCGCAACCGCTCGACGAGGTGGGCGGGGGCCTTGTGCGGGGCCCCGGCGGCGTAGAGCGGCTGCGGGTCGTACTCCGTGGCGAGCTGGACGGCCTGGGCGTGTTCGTCACCGGCGATGCGGCCGGACAGGGTGAGGGCCATGTCGATGCCGGCGGAGACACCGGCTGCGGTGACGTACTTCCCGTCCGACACCACCCGCTCCTGCGCCGGCTCGGCGCCGAACCGCTCCAGCTGGTCGAGCGCCAGCCAGTGCGAGGTCGCGCGGCGCCCGTCGAGGAGGCCGGCGGCGGCCAGCAGCAGCGAGCCCGTGCACACCGAGGTCGTCCACGTGCTGGTGGCGTCGACGGCGCGAAGCCAGTCCAGCAGGGGCCGGTGTTCCATCAGCGCGCTCTGCCCCGGCCCGCCCGGTACGACCACGACGTCGGGCCGCGTGACCTCGCTCAGCGACCGGTCGGCGACGACTCCGAGCGCCCGGGTGTCGGTACGCACGGGACCGGTGCGCTCGGCGACGAACACGGTCTCGGCGCCGGGGAGCCGGGAGAGGATCTCGTAGGGTCCGACGGCGTCCAGGGCGGTGAAACGGTCGTAGACGACCATGGCGATCTGCATGGTGGGTCCCTTCGGTGGTCGAAGCGGTGTGGGGGGCTGAGCGGGCACGAGCCTCCGTGATCAGGCGGGCGGGCGAGCGCGGCACGATGTCCGCGATTCCGCCGTGGCCGGAGTCAGTGGGCAGCCACAGTCGCCGATCACGGGCTGTGAGCCTCCGTCGGTGACGGCCGGCTCAGTGGGCCGTGGCCGGGCGGAAGCGGCGGCGGTACTCGGCCGGGGCCGTGCCGAGGGCCTTCACGAAGGCGCGTCGCATGGCCTCGGGGGTGCCGTAGCCGCTGTCGCGGGCGACCTCCTCGATGGTGTCGGTGGTGTCCTCCAGCAGGCGGCGGGCGTGTTCCAGGCGGACCCGGCCGACATAGCGGCCGGGGGTCATGCCGGTCTCGTCCCGGAAGGCACGCGCGAAGTGGCGCGGTGAAAGGCGGGCCCGGGCGGCGAGCGCGTCGACGGTCAGATCGCCCGCCGGATGCTCGGTGATCCAGCGCTGGACCTCCCGCAGCGGTGCGCGCTGCGCGGTCTGCGCGGCGAGCTGGGCACTGAACTGTGCCTGGTTGCCGGGCCGGCGCAGGAAGACCACCAGGTGCCGGGCGACGGCGAGCGCGACGTCCCGGTCCAGGTCCTCCTCGACCAGGGCGAGGGCCAGGTCGATACCGGAGGTCACCCCGGCCGAGGTGGCGACGGGGCCGTCCCGGACGTAGATGGGCTCCGGATCCACGGCGACCGCCGGGTGGTCCCGGGCGAGCTTGTCGCAGTAGGCCCAGTGGGTCGTCGCCCTGCGGCCGTCGAGGAGACCGGCGGCGGCGACCGGGATGGCGCCCGTGCACACCGAGACCAGGCGCGGGACACGCGGTCCCCGGGCGCGCAGCCAGGCGATCAGCCGGGGATCGGAATCGCGCGTGCCCTCGCCGCCGGGCACCAGCAGGGTGTGCGGGTCGGCGGCGGCGGTGAGCGCCTCGTCGGGTACGAGGGTCAGGCCGCTGGAGGTGCGCACCGGGCCGCCGTCCAGGGAGGCCGTACGGATCCGGTACGTGCCCGGGGTGTGCTTCTCGGCGCCCGTGAACACCTCGAGCGGCCCGGTGACGTCGAGGCTCTGGACGCCGTCGAAGAGGACGAAGAGGAGGGTTCGCCGGGCCCTGCCCTCGATGCGCTGCGTCATGGCCTCGATTCTTCGCCGCCGGGCGCATGGCCGCAATGACGGCTTTCCCACCTTTTCTGCCATCACGGGCATGAGAGCCGGTTGCGTTCGGCGGGGCCTCGTCGAGCGCGGGCGGGAGCCGAACCGGAGAAACGGCCGGGCGGCCCGCCGGGGTGCCGCCCTGATCCCCGGTTGTCGGTGTCACCTGCCACAATTGCCGCGCAACCTCAGTGGAGAAGGCGGTACGGGATCGTGACGACACCCGGGTCCATCGAAGCAGGATCCATCGAAGGCAGGATCGCCGAGGAACTCGGCGTACGGGAGCGGCAGGTGAAGGCCGCGGTGGAACTGCTCGACGGCGGTTCGACGGTGCCCTTCATCGCCCGCTACCGCAAGGAAGCGACCGAGATGCTCGACGACGCGCAGCTGCGCACGATCGAGGAGCGGCTGCGCTATCTGCGGGAGCTGGAGGAGCGGCGGGCGGCGATCCTGGAGTCGGTGCGCGAGCAGGGCAAGCTGACCGCGGAGCTGGAGGCCCGTATCCGCGATGCCGAGACCAAGGCACGGCTGGAGGACATCTACCTCCCGTACAAGCCCAAGCGGCGCACCAAGGCGCAGATCGCGCGCGAGGCCGGCCTGGAACCGCTGGCCGAGGGCCTCCTCGGGGACCCGACGGTGGAGCCGCTGGCGGCCGCCGCCGCGTTCGTGGACGACGGCAAGGGCGTCGCCGACCCGCAGGCCGCTCTGGAGGGCGCGCGGGCCATCCTCACCGAACGGTTCTCGGAGGACGCCGACCTGATCGGCGAGCTGCGCGAGCGCATGTGGGTGCGCGGGCGGCTGGCGGCGAAGGTGCGGGACGGCAAGGAGGAGGCGGGCGCGAAGTTCGCCGACTACTTCGACTTCGCCGAGCCGTTCACCGAGCTGCCCTCGCACCGGATCCTGGCGATGCTGCGCGGCGAGAAGGAGGAGGTCCTGGACCTCGTCCTGGAGCCGGAGGAGGCCACGGAGGGGCCTTCCTCGTACGAGGGCACCATCGCGCACCGGTTCGGGATCGCCGACCGGGGCCGCCCCGCCGACAAGTGGCTGACGGACACGGTCCGCTGGGCCTGGCGCACCCGCATCCTCGTCCACCTCGGCATCGACCTGCGCCTCAGGCTGCGGACGGCCGCCGAGGACGAGGCGGTGAACGTCTTCGCGGCGAACCTGCGCGACCTGCTGCTGGCCGCCCCGGCCGGCACGCGCGCGACGCTGGGCCTGGACCCCGGTTTCCGTACGGGCGTGAAGGTCGCCGTGGTCGACGCGACCGGCAAGGTCGTCGCCACGGACGTGATCTACCCGCACGTCCCGGCGAACAAGTGGGACGAGGCCCTCGCCAAGCTGGCCCGGCTCGCCAAGGAGCACGCCGTCGAGCTGATCGCGATCGGCAACGGCACGGCCTCCCGCGAGACCGACAAGCTCGCCGGTGAACTGATCACCAGGCACCCGGAGTTGAAGCTCACCAAGGTGATGGTGTCCGAGGCGGGCGCGTCGGTGTACTCGGCCTCGCAGTACGCCTCGCAGGAGCTGCCGGACATGGACGTGTCGCTGCGCGGCGCCGTCTCCATCGCCCGGCGGCTGCAGGACCCGCTGGCGGAGCTGGTGAAGATCGACCCGAAGTCCATCGGCGTCGGCCAGTACCAGCACGACCTGTCCGAGGTGAAGCTGTCCCGCTCGCTGGACGCGGTCGTGGAGGACTGTGTGAACGGCGTCGGCGTGGACGTCAACACCGCGTCCGTGCCGCTGCTCTCGCGGGTGTCGGGCATCTCCTCCGGTCTCGCCGAGAACATCGTCGCGCACCGGGACGCCAACGGCCCCTTCACCTCCCGCGGGGAGCTGAAGAAGGTGGCGCGGCTCGGCCCGAAGGCGTACGAGCAGTGCGCGGGCTTCCTGCGCATCCGCGGCGGCGCCGACCCGCTGGACGCCTCCAGCGTGCACCCCGAGGCCTACCCGGTGGTCCGCCGCATGGTGAAGACCACCGGCCAGGAGGTCGCCTCCCTCATCGGCAACACCGGCGTGCTCCGCTCGCTGAAGCCCGCCGACTTCGTGGACGACACGTTCGGTCTGCCGACCGTGACGGACATCCTGAAGGAGTTGGAGAAGCCGGGCCGCGACCCGCGTCCCGCGTTCAGGACGGCCACCTTCAAGGAGGGCGTGGAGAAGATCTCCGACCTGTCCCCCGGGATGATCCTGGAGGGCGTGGTGACGAACGTGGCCGCGTTCGGCGCCTTCGTGGACGTCGGTGTCCACCAGGACGGCCTGGTGCATGTCTCGGCCATGTCCAAGACGTTCGTCAAGGACCCACGCGATGTCGCCAAGCCCGGTGACATCGTCAAGGTGAAGGTCCTCGACGTGGACATCCCGCGCAAGCGGATCGCGCTGACCCTGCGCCTGGACGACGAGGCCGCGCCGCAGGGAGAGGGCGGCGGCCGTCAGCAGCGCGGCGGCGGCCCCCGGCCGCCCCAGCAGCGGCAGGGGGGCGGCCAGGGCCGGCGTGAGGGCCGCGGCGGCGACCGGGGCGGCCGCCAGGCCGCGCCGCCCGCCAACAGCGCGATGGCCGACGCACTGCGCCGCGCGGGGCTGCTGGACCCGAAGAAGCGCTGACCGACCGGGGGCCGGAGCCACGCGGCTCCGGCCCCCGGCGCACGGAAAAGTCCGAGCGGCACCGATCACCGGACCGGCAGACTGCCGCCATGACGGATCCGAAGGACGACCTCCGGGTGTATCTCCAGGACGCCCGCGACGTACTGCTGTGGAAGCTGGACGGCCTGCCCGAGTACGACATCCGGCGCCCCCTCACCCCCACCGGCACCAACCTGCTGGGCCTGGTCAAGCACTTGGCCGGCGCCGAGGCACTGTACTTCGGCAGGGCCTTCGGCCGGCCCTTCGCCGGTACGGCGTTGTGGATCGGCGGCGACGCGGAGCCTGACGCGGACCTCTGGGCGCGGGCCGACGAGTCCCGTGCGGACATCGTCGGCCTGTACCGGCGGGCCTGCGCCCACTCGGACGAGACGATCGCGTCGCTGTCCCTGGACGCGCTCGGCCGGGTGCCGGGCGCGCCGAGGGAGACGACGCTGCACCGGAGCATGACCCACATGATCGCCGAGACCCAGCGGCACGCCGGCCACGCCGACATCGTGCGCGAACTGATCGACGGGGCGGTGGGACAGCGGCCGGACGGGCTCAATGTCGCGCCCCACGACCCGGAGCACCTCGGCCGGGTCGAGCGAGCGGCGAAGGAGGCCGCCGCGCGCCACCCGTAGGCCGGCAGGCAGCGCCCGAAGGGGCGCGGGGCCGTGTCCCTACCGCTCCGTCACCTTGCCGTCCGCCACCTCCAGCCGCCGGGTCACCCGGACCGCGTCCAGCATGCGCCGGTCGTGGGTGACCAGGAGCAGGGTGCCCTCATAGGAGTCGAGGGCGGACTCCAGCTGTTCGATGGCGGGCAGGTCGAGGTGGTTCGTCGGCTCGTCCAGGACGAGGAGGTTCACTCCCCGGCCCTGGAGCAACGCCAGGGCCGCGCGGGTGCGTTCGCCCGGGGAGAGGGTCGCGGCCGGGCGCAGGACGTGGCCGGACTTCAGGCCGAACTTGGCGAGCAGGGTGCGGACGTCGACCGGCTCGGTGTCGGGGACGGCCGCGCAGAACGCGTCCAGCAGGGCCTCGGGGCCGTGGAAGAGCTTGCGGGCCTGGTCCACCTCGCCGACCAGGACGCCGGAGCCGAGCGCCGTGTGCCCCGAGTCGAGCGGGACACGACCGAGCAGCGCGCCCAGCAGGGTGGACTTGCCGGCGCCGTTGGCCCCGGTGACCGCGACCCGGTCCGCCCAGTCGATCTGCAGGGACACCGGTCCGAAGGTGAAGTCGCCGCGCCGGACCTCGGCGTCCCGCAGGGTCGCCACGACCGCTCCGGAGCGCGGGGCGGCGGCGATCTCCATGCGCAGTTCCCACTCCTTGCGCGGCTCCTCGACCACCTCCAGGCGCTCGATCATGCGCTGGGTCTGCCGAGCCTTGGCCGCCTGCTTCTCGCTGGCCTCGCTGCGGAACTTGCGGCCGATCTTGTCGTTGTCGTTGCCGGCCTTGCGCCGGGCGTTCTTCACACCCTTGTCCATCCAGGCCCGCTGCGTCTGCGCGCGCTCCTGGAGGGCGGCCTTCTTGTCGGCGTACTCCTCGTAGTCCTCGCGCGCGTGCCGACGGGCCACCTCGCGCTCCTCCAGGTAGGCGCCGTAGCCGCCGCCGAAGAGGTTGATCTGCCGCTGTGCCAGATCGAGTTCGAGGACCTTGGTGACCGTGCGGGTGAGGAACTCGCGGTCGTGGCTGACGACGACCGTGCCGGCGCGCAGGCCGGTGACGAAGCGTTCCAGTCGCTCCAGGCCGTCGAGGTCGAGGTCGTTGGTGGGCTCGTCCAGGAGGAAGACGTCGTACCGGGACAGCAGGAGCGAGGCGAGGCCCGCGCGGGCCGCCTGGCCACCGGACAGCACGGTCATGGGCTGGTCCAGGTCGACGGCCAGGCCGAGCGAGTCGGCGACGTCCTGCGCGCGCTCCTCGAGATCGGCGCCTCCCAGGCCGAGCCAACGCTCCAGGGCGATCGCGTAGGCGTCGTCGGCGCCGGGCGCCCCGTCCACGAGTGCCTGGGTGGCCTCGTCCATGACACGCTGGGCCTCGGCGACCCCCGTACGGCGGGCCAGGAACTCCCGGACGGTCTCTCCCGGCCTGCGTTCCGGCTCCTGGGGCAGATGCCCGACGGTCGCGGCCGGCGGGGACAGCCTCAGCTCGCCCTGTTCGGGCGGGGTGAGTCCGGCGAGCAGCTTCAGCAGGGTGGACTTGCCCGCGCCGTTGGCACCGACGAGACCGATCACGTCGCCGGGCGCGACGACGAGGTCCAGCCCGGAGAAGAGGGAGCGGTCGCCGTGCCCGGCGGCGAGGTCCTTGGCGACGAGGGTGGCAGTCATCAGGACGCCGATCCTAATGGCCCCGGCACCGCACCTCGGCACCATGTCCCGCCGACCCGCCCCACGTCCCGGCTCCCCGGTTCCCCGGTGGGCCGGCCCCACATCTCACGCCCCGTGTACCGAGGGCCGGCTGCACATCGCACACCCCGGGTACGGAAGGAGGGGCCCGCGTCTCGCACAGCGGGTACACAGGGACGGGCCCGCGTCTCGCCCCACATGTACCGATCGGCCGACCCCAACGCATCCCAGCCCCGTTTCCGGGTGAGCCCATTCCGCATCGCAGGCTCGCGTCTCCCTTGGGGCCCGCTCCACACCGCAGCGTCGCGTCTCCCGACGGGCCCACCTCCCATCGCGCCTCCCATCTCCCGATAGGGCCGCCCCCCCTGTCCGGCCACCCAGTGCGCCGATCGGCCCGCCCTGCGCCCTCAACCGCGCCGTTCCCGGCAGACCCCGCCTCAGCCGCCCCGCCGACAGTGGGCTCACCCCCGCACCTCGGCCTCCGCCACTTCCACAGAGCCAGGCCGCCTACTTGAGCCCCCGTTTCCCAGTGAGCCCACCCCCAGGCCTCAGCCGCCCCCCCCCGTTTCCCAGTGGGCTCACCCCCGCACCTCAGCCCCGTCTTCCGCCGGTGACCGGCGCCGCGCGTACCCCTCCTGTCGTACGGGCCACGAGGTATGCCTCTCCCTTGACCGCCCGCGGGTCCAGCGGGACGCGGTGCCGGCCGGGCTCCAGGACGCCGTCGAACACCTCGCGGGTGTGGGTGCGGTGGAGCCGGTCGAGGCGGTAGGCGGTGATCCGTACCCGGCACGCCGAGGTGACCTCGACGTCCGCGGTGCTTCCGGCTGCGGTCAGCCCCACGAGCCGGCGCTGCGGGAGCGGGCTGCGGTCGAGGGCGTGCTCGATCTGGGCGACCAGCAGCGGCACGATCGGGGCCAGGCCGTCCACGCGGGCGATGTCGACCCCGGCGCGCTCGAACGCCTCGACCACGGCGGCCCGTTCCTCCTCGCCGACCGCGCGGCCGAAGGCGACCGCGCCGTAACCGCGCAGTTCCTCTGCGGGGACGGCCCGGGCGTCCTGGGTGATGTCGGCGCCGATGCCGATGGTCCGCAGCGCGGCGGCCAGCTTGGCGAGGACCGCGACCCGGGCACCGATCAGCAGAACGCGGCGGCGGGGCGTGGCGGAGCGCTCCATCAGGGCGCCGAGTGCGGCTCGGTACTCGGCGCCGCGGAAGCGGAACGGCCCTATGCCGTGGTAGCCGTTCAGCTGGAGGTCGGCGTGCTCGTCCGTCTGCCAGGCGAAGTCCCGCCAGATGTAGTCCTCGCCGTCGCGCTCGATGACGGCGGTGACCGCCCCGCATCCCAGGTCCGCGCACTCGGGGCAGCCGTAGATGACGAACCGGCCGTCGGGGAGTGGCGGTTCGGCCTCCAGGAGCAGCGCGCGCACCTGCGCGGTGAATATCGCGGGCGGGACGTCCGAGGCGAGCGGGGAGACGGCGTCCAGGTCGGACAGCCGGAACAGCAGCGGACGGCCGTCCACGACGAAGTCGACGAAGTCGCGGTGGACCTGGTAGCCGCCGTCGGCGAGCACACCGCCGGCGCGGATCGCCGGTGCCAGGTCGAAGGTCGCGTATGCGGCAGACATGCTGTGAGTATCCCCACACCGGCACCGATGTGAGCGCGGCATGACAGAGTCGTCCGGACAGGGCCTATCGTCCTGGCGTGGACAGCGAGCCGAGTGACGAAGTGATCGTGGTCGGGAGCGGGGTCGCCGGGCTGACGACGGCCGTGGTCCTGGCGGAGTCGGGGCGCCGGGTGCGGGTGTGGGCGCGGGAGCCCGCCGAACGTACGACCTCGGCGGTCGCGGGCGGCCTGTGGTGGCCGTACCGCATCGAACCCGAGCCCCTGGTGGGTGCGTGGGCGCTCGCGTCCCTCGCCGTGTACGAGGAGTTGGCGGACCGGCCGGAGGAGACGGGCGTACGCCTGGTCGACGGCGTACACCAAGGGGCCCGGCTGGACGAACTGGGCACCTGGGCGGGCCGGGTGCCGGGACTGCGGGCGGTGGCCGGCGGTCTCGCGGCGCGGCTGCCGGTGATCGACATGCCGGTGCATCTGGCGTGGCTGCGGGGGCGGCTGGCGAAGGCGGGAGGAGTGGTCGAGGCGCGCGAGGTGACTGACCTCGCCGCGGTGCCCGCGCCGGTCGTGGTCAACTGCACGGGTCTGGGCGCGCGTTCGCTGGTGCCGGACCCGGCGGTGCGTCCGGTGCGCGGGCAGCTGGTGGTCGTGGCGAACCCCGGGATCAGCACCTGGTTCACCTCCGTCGACCACTCCTCCGCCGCCTCCACGTACTTCATCCCGCAGCCGGGCGGTCTGGTGCTCGGCGGTACGGCGGAGGAGGACGACTGGTCCCTGGAGCCGGACCCGGCCACCACCGCGGCGATCGTGGCCCGGTGCGCGGCGGTCCGGCCGGAGATCGCCCGGGCGCGGGTGCTGGGCCACCGGGTGGGGCTGCGGCCGGCCCGGGACGCGGTGCGTCTGGAAGGGCAGCCGCTGCCCGACGGACGCGTGTTGGTGCACAACTACGGCCATGGCGGGGCCGGGGTGACGGTGGCGTGGGGGTGCGCCCGGGAGGCGGCCGGGTTGACGTTTCCGGCGGTCTGAACGGAGGCGGGCCCGCGCCCTGAAGGGGCGCGGGGCCGTATCCCTGTGCGGCTCCGCCGCGTGGGCGCGACGCGCCACGACGGAGCCGTAGCCGGCACTGTTCAGGTCCTCCCGGGAGGCGTACTCCCGGTCAGTTCAACGGGATGTGCCGGGACACGCCGGGTGCGCGGACGCCGTTCAAAGCCGTCGGCGCGGGACTCGTGGCCGTGCTGCCGGCCGTGGCCCGGGCGAATGCCGAGGCCCCACCGACGAGGGGCAGACTGGCCGTCGTACCCGACAGGGAGACCGTGAGCGCCGGCTTCGTCGACGGCGGGTCGATCAGGTCCTTGTCCGTGCCCGCGATGATCAGCGCCAGCCGGTGCCCCTTGGGGAGGACATGGTCGGTCGCCGCGAGACGCAGAGTCATCGTGTACGCCTTGCCCGGGGTGAGCGGGACGCCCTTGCCGGACGAGGCGTAGTGGCCGAGGTCGGCCCAGCCGCGGCTGAACACGGTGTAGTCGACCTTGGCCGTCTTGGCCGCGGTCTCCTTGAAGCAGGCGCTGTCCCCGGCCGTGCTCTCGCCCCAGCACGTGCGGTTGGTGAGGGTGGTGATGCCCTCGTGGCTGTCGGCGTAGTCGCGGATGGTGTCCGGGCCGAGGTCGACCAGGACGGCGGACAGATGGGCCGAGGTCGTGGTCGAGGCCGCGGTCACCGTCACCGTGGACGAGCCGGACAGGCGCAGGTCGCGGGTGAGGGGTGCGGTGAGGAAGCCCGCCTTCTCCTGGGTCGGCGTGGTGAGGTGGGCCGCCCAGTCGGTCTCGCCCAGCTTCGGGTCGTCGGTGAAGCCCTCGGTGCCGGTGGCGGCGCGCAGGCCGAGCGTGCCGACGCCCGCCCGGGTGCCGGGAGACGGGTGGAGGACGGTGGTACGGGTGGTCTGCGGCGGCCAGACGCGGGAGGTCACCCACTGGTCGGGATGGCGTTCGATGTCGGCCATGGGCTCGCGGTCGATGCCGTTGTCATAGCCGAGGAGTTCATGGTCGAACCAGCGGTGCAGGGTGTCCACCCAGGCGCCGCGCCGGTAGTCGAAGGGGTCGACGTGCCCGGTCTGGGACAGCCAGATCTTGCGCTGCACACCGTGCTGGGCGAGGGCGCTCCACCACTGGCCGAAGTGTTTGGTGCGGACGTTGAGGTCCTGCATGCCGTGCACCAGGAACACGCTGGCGCGCACCTTGGCCGCGTCCTTGACGTAGTCCCGCTCGGTCCACAGCGGGGTCCAGTCGCCGCTGCGCGGGCTGCCGTCGGCGAGTTTCTTCTGTACGGCCGCGCAGTGGGCGTGCGCCGCGTCGCTCGCCACGTAACCGGCCAGTTGGTCGGGGCCGCCGTCGTAGAGCGGGGCGCCCTGGGCGAAGTAGTAGTCGTACCAGGAGGAGATGGCGCTGATCGGGACGACGGTCTTCAGGCCTTCGACGCCGGTGGCGGCTACGCCGTTGGCGATCGTGCCGTCCCAGCTCTTGCCGATCATTCCGGTCCGGCCGTCGGTCCAGGTGGCTCGGACGGTCTTCGTCCCGGTCCGGCTCGTGTACGCCGTGGCGCGGCCGTTCAGCCAGTCGATGACGGCCTTCGCGGAGTGGACGTCGGAGCGGCCGCCGACGTCGGCGCAGCCGTCGGAGCGATTGGTGCCGGCGAGGTCGACGCCGACGAACGCGTAGCCGCGGGGCACGAAGTAGTTGTCGTAGAACAGCGGCATCTGCACGACGTGTCCTTGTGCGTCGTACGTCTTGACCTGGCTCTCGTTGCCGCGTCCGCAGCAGGAGTAGTAGGGGCTGGCGTCCATGATGACGGGCACCTTGCGGCCCTGGCGGGCGGGTTCGGCGGGCCGGACGATGTCGGCGACGACGCGGTCGGTCCTGCCGTCACCGTCCTCGTCGAGACCGGTGTCCACCCAGACGGACTCGCGGACGGCGTGGGCGTAGGAGTAGACGGGCCGGCTCTCGCGCGGTGATCGGCTCGAGCCGGTGGCGGCCTGTGCGGCGGACGGGGTGAGGAAGGCGGCCGTCAGGATGGCGACGACCGCGGTCGCGAGCGCTCTCCAGATCGTGGAGCGCATGCGGACGAGGGAGCGAATCGGCATGCGCGGACGGTACTCCGGTGAACTCCTGCTGCAGAAGGCGGCTTTGCGGCACTCCGCTGGCCCATGACGGCTGAATGGCGATCGTGTGACAGCGGGGGCCATGGACAGGTGGGGGGCCACAGGGACTGAATAGGCTCCGAACAGCGTTCACCGACGGAGTTTCCGAACGGACCTGCACTCCCGACGACTTGGAGCTGACGTGCACCGCAGAATCATCGCGCCGGGCGCACTCGCGGCGGCCTCCCTTCTGCTGGCGATCCCGGCATCGGCCGCGAGCTTCTCCCCCGGCGCGCCGGGCATCGGCGACCCCTACTACCCGTACTACGGCAACGGCGGCTACGACGTCTCGCACTACGACCTGAGGCTGCAGTACCAGCCGAAGACGGACGAGTTGCAGGGCACGGCGACGATCCTGGCGAGGACCACGCAGGACCTGTCCAGCTTCGACCTCGACTTCCTGCTGGACGTGAGCGAGGTGCGGGTCAACGGCGCCAAGGCCGCCTTCGCGCACGCCCAGCAGCACGAGCTGGTGATCACGCCGAAGACACCGCTGGCCAAGGGGACACCGATCACGGTCGTGGTCCGCTACAGCGGGGTGCCGTCGACGAAGAGCGCCTACGGCTTCAACACCTGGCACCGCACGCCCGACGGCGCGGTGGCGGCCGACGAGCCCGAGGCCGCCTGGTGGTGGTTCCCGAGCAACGACCACCCGAGCGACAAGGCGACCTACGACGTGTCGGTGGCGGTGCCGGACGGCACCCAGGCGATCTCCAACGGCACGCTGCAGTCGACCAGTTCGAAGCTGGGCTGGACCCGCTACAGCTGGCGGCAGAACAGGCCGCAGGCGACCTATCTGGCCACGCTCGCCATCGGCAGGTTCGACATCACGACGAGCACCTCCGAGGGCGGTGTTCCGGTCATCAACGCCTACAGCAAGGACCTCGGCGACAACGACGGGGCCGCGCGGGCGAGTGTGGAGCGCACCGGGGAGATCGTCGACTGGCTGAGCGGCTACTTCGGGCCGTATCCGTTCAGCACGGCCGGCGGGTACGTCCCGAACACCACCACCGGGTACGCCCTGGAGACGCAGAGCCGTGTCTACTACAGCCCGAAGCAGTTCGCGAAGGGCTCCAACACCTCGGTGGTCGTGCATGAACTGGCCCACCAGTGGTACGGCGACGACGTGTCGTTGAAGGGCTGGAAGGACATCTGGATCAACGAGGGCTTCGCGACGTACGCGCAGTGGCTGTGGTCCGAGCACGAGGGCGAGGGCACCACGCAGGAACTCGCCGACTACGTGTACGCCTCCCATCCGGCCGACGACGCGTTCTGGACGGTCAAGCCCGGCGACCCGGGCCCGGACGACCAGTTCGACACCGCCGTCTACGACCGCGGGGCGCTCGCCATCCAGGCGTTGCGCAACGAGATCGGTGACGACGCGTTCTTCCGCATCCTGAAGGGCTGGCCGCAGGAGCACGCGTACGGCAATGCCTCGGTGGCCGACTTCCAGAAGTACGCCGAGCAGGTGTCCGGCAAGCCTCTCGCGGCGCTGTTCGACACCTGGCTGTTCCAGCCGTCCAAGCCGGCCGCGCCCGCGGCACGCGCCGGGTCCGTGGCGAAGGCGGACGGGGTCGTGACCCAGCCGAAGTCATGGAAGAAGATCGAGGCGGCGAACGCCATCCACGACGCGCACGCGCACTGACCCGGGCCGGTCTAGGGTCTCGGTTCCGTCGCCCGTTCAAGCAGTTCGTCCCGGCCCATCGACTCCGCTCGGGAGGCCGGGACGGTGCAGGCGTACGCGCCGGCTGTCGCGCCGTAGCGGGCGCAGGTCCCGGGCGGCTCGCCGGCGAGGCGGCCGTAGAGGAACGCGGCGGCGAAGGCGTCGCCCGCGCCGTTGGAGTCCACGACCGGCGCGGGCGGCAACGCCGGGGGCACTCGGGTCAGCTCGCCGTCGGCCAGCAGATACGCGCCCTCGGCTCCGGCGGTGGCGACGACCACCTGGGCCCTGCCCCGCTCGGTGATGCGCCGCATCGTCCGCTCGGGGTCGGTCAGGGCCGCGGCCGACAGGAAGACCACGTCCGCCGCGTATGCGAACGGCTCGTGGTACGGGTTCGCCCCGTCCCAGTCGTGCAGATCCGTGGACAGGGGGACGCCCGTCGCGGTCAGCACCGGCAAGGCTTCGGCGCCGGGCTGGGTGATGGTCACGTGCACATGGCGGCTCGCCCCGGCCAGCGTGCGCAGCAGCTCGGGCGGGAAGCGGTCGCCGGGGCGGGACCGGCTGGTGTCGTACAGGGACAGGCGCCGGCCGTCGGGGCCGACGAGGTTGACCGCCCGTTTGGTGCCGGCGGGCTGCGGGAGTGCGGTCAGGGCGATGCCGTGCTCGCGGTGCAGGGCCCGCACGAGGTCGCCCTCGGGGTCGTCGCCGAGCAGGTCGAGGTGGTGGGTGCGCAGGCCGAGTGCGGCGAGGCCCAGCGCGACGAAGTCGCCGGTCTGGCCGGCCCGGGTGCGGATTCCGGAGTCGATCATGTAGCTGTCGGCGTACGGGAGCGGCAGCTCGGGGACGTGAATGATCGTGTCCACGCCGGCTCCGCCCAGCACGAGGACGTCCGTCGCAGGGGTGTGTGAGCTCATCCGCCGCCCTCTCCGTGGTCGTACACCGTCACCTGCACGCCTCGCTTCACCAGCCGCTCGGTGATGAGCGGCTCCACGCGGGACCACGTGCCGCCCGCCAGGCCGCAGCCTATGCGGGGCATGTGCACGGACGCGCCGAGTCGGATCGCTTCACCGGCGAGCCGGTCGAGGGCGGTGTCGATCGCCTCGTAGCGGACGGGGACGCCCTTGCTGCCTCTGCGGATGCCGCGCTGGCCGATCATGTTGGCCACCCACACATACGGCTCGACCCGGACCAGCTGGACCGCGCCCAGCCCGAAGTCGTTCCTCGCGCGGTCGCGGTGCCAGGCTCGGTACGCCGCCTCCGGCTCCGGCCAGCGGCGGGAGAGCGCCAGCACGAAGCCCTTCCCCCAGCCGCCGATGTCGTTGCAGACATGGGTGATCACCTTGGCGCCCTTGACCGACGGCACGGTGGCGTCACCCCGGAGATATGTGATCTCGGACATGACGCCACCGTAGGCGATGCCACTGACAGTGGCGCTGAGCTGCTACTTCGTGGAGCTGGACAGCTCCGTCAGCTCGCGGTCGGTGTTCTTCGACACCCGGCGCCGCACGGCGAACCAGCCGGCGACCAGCATGACGGCGATCACCGGGATCAGCAGGATGGTCTTGCGGCCCACGTCGGGGTCGTTCCACATCATGCCGAGGCAGACCAGCAGGAACGCGATCGTGGCGATCTCGGTGACCGGGCTGAACTTCAGCTGGAAGTGCGGCCGGGTCGCCAGGCCCGCGCGGGCACGGCGGACGAAGATCATGTGACAGAGCATGATGATCACCCACGTGCTGATGATGCCGAGGGAGGCGACGTTCAGCACGATCTCGAAGGCCTGGCTGGGCACGAGGTAGTTCAGGCCGACGCCCAGCACGCAGACCGCGCAGGTCAGCAGGATGCCGCCGTAGGGCACCTGGTTGCGGTTCATGCGGGCGGTGAACTTCGGGGCGGAGCCGGCCATGGCCATGGAGCGCAGGATGCGGCCGGTGGAGTACAGGCCGGAGTTCAGCGAGGACATGGCGGCGGTCAGCACGACCAGGTTCATCACGTCGCCGGCCGCCGGGACGCCGATCTTCGACAGGACCGTGACGAAGGGGCTCTCGTCGGCGGAGTACACCGAGCCGGGCAGCAGCAGGGCGAGCAGCACGACCGAGCCGACGTAGAACAGGCCCACACGCCACATGATCGAGTTCACCGCGCGGGGGACGACCTTCTCCGGCTCGGCGGTCTCGCCGGCGGCGACACCGACCAGCTCCAGGGCGGCGTAGGCGAAGATCACGCCCTGCATGACCAGGACGACCGGCATCGCGCCGTGCGGGAAGAAGCCGCCGTGGCCGCTGATGACGCTCAGACCGGGGGTGTGGCCGCCGACCTTGTGCTGGGTGGCGAGCAGGAAAATGCTGATCAGCATGAAGCCGACGATGGTGGCGACCTTGATGATCGCGAACCAGAACTCCATCTCGCCGAAGATCTTCACCGAGATCAGGTTCACGGCCAGGACCACCGCGAGGGCGATCAGGGCGAGCACCCACTGGGGAATGCTGGTGAACATGGACCAGTAGTGCGTGTAGAGCGCGATCGCGGTGATGTCGGCGATGCCGGTGGTCGACCAGTTCAGGAAGTACATCCAGCCGGCGACATAGGCGCCCTTCTCGCCGAGGAACTCACGGGCGTAGGACACGAAGGACCCGGAGGAGGGGCGGTACAGCACCAGCTCGCCCAGGGCCCGGACGACGAAGAACGCGAAGACGCCGCAGACCAGGTAGGCCAGGGCGAGCGCCGGGCCCGCGTTGTGCAGGCGGCCGCCGGCGCCCAGGAGGAGTCCGGTGCCGATGGCGCCACCGATGGCGATCATGTTGACGTGGCGGGCCTTGAGGTCCTTGCTGTAACCGGCGTCGCCCGCGTCCGCGGGCGTCCGGTCCGACTGGGCCGCATGGGTGCGGGCGGCGACCTGTGCCGATTCCACGGCGTCCTTGCTCACGGGTGGTTCACTTCCTGGTGCGCCCGGGCCTCGTGGGCCCGGGGGTCGTGCAGGGATCGGTCCGCACCACCCTGTTGAGTCGCGGCACAGACCAAGCCAGCAGCTTCCCAGAAAGAATCATCCCTACGCGGTGTCCCATGTCACACAGCGTTACTTCTCACATGATCAACGCAGCGTCCACACGACGTTCACCCGAGGTTTCACACTCTTGGTGAGACAGCGATACTGCTGCACATGACGACCGATGCCGGGGACACGCCCCTCACCATCGACGAGCTGGCCGCCCGGGCGGGCGTCACGGTGCGCACCCTGCGGTTCTACGGCAGCAGGGGTCTGCTGCCGCCTCCGGTGATCGGCCCGCGCCGGGTGGGGCACTACGGGCCGGACCACCTGGCGCGGCTCGCCCTGATCGAGGAGTTGCAGCAGCAGGGCATGACCCTGTCGGCGATCGAGCGCTACTTCAGACAGCTGCCTGCCGACCTCTCCCCGCACGACCTGGCCATCCACCGTGCGGTGGTCGCGTCCTGGGCGCCGGACGCGGTCGACACGGTGTCGCGGGAGGAACTGGAGCGGCGCGCCGGACGGCCTCTCGCCGCCGGGGACGTGGAGCGGCTGACGGCGATGAACGTCGTCATGGCGGTGGAGGGCGCCGAGGGTGACACCTTCCGGGTCGACTCCGGGCTGCTGCGGCTCGGCGTGCAGCTGCTCGACGTACCGCTGTCGCAGGAGGCGATCCTCGCGGCGCGCAAGGTGCTCGTCGAGCACTCGCGCGCCGCGGCCCACGAACTCTCCCAGCTCTTCCGCGGCGAGGTGGCGGAGCGAGACGCCCGGGACGTGAAGTCCCTGTCGGCGCACATGCACCCTCTGGTGGTGCAGGCGCTGCTGACGACGTTCCAGCGCTCGTTGCGGGAAGAGCTGAGCGAGTGGGTCACCGGGTCGGGACGGACCGAGCCCGGGTCACGAGCGCACTGAGTCGCTGAACGGCTCCCCCTTCTCCGCCTTCTCCACGAGCAGCGCGGGCGGGCTGAAGCGCTCGCCGTAAGCCTCGGCGAGTTCCCGCGCGCGGGCCACGAAGCCGGGCAGACCGCCTTCGTAGCCGTTGATGTACTGCAGGACGCCGCCGGTCCAGCCGGGGAATCCGATGCCGAGGATCGAGCCGATGTTGGCGTCGGCGACCGAGGTCAGGACGCCCTCCTCCAGGAGGCGTACGGTGTCGAGCGCCTCGGAGAAGAGCATCCGCTCCTGCATGTCCCGGAAGGGGATCCGGTACCCGGGCTCGGTGAAGTGCTCGCGCAGGCCCGGCCAGAGCCCGGCCCGCTTGCCGTCCTCGGTGTAGTCGTAGAAGCCGGCGCCGCCGCTGCGGCCGGGGCGGCCGAACTCGTCGACCATGCGGTCGATGACGGCCTCCGCCGGATGTGCGGTCCAGGTGCCGCCCGCCTCCTCCACGGCCCGCTTCGTCTCGGTGCGGATCTTGCGCGGCAGGGTGAGGGTCAGCTCGTCCATCAGGGACAGGACCTTCGCCGGGTAGCCGGCCTGGGCGGCGGCCTGCTCCACGGAGGCGGGCTCGATGCCCTCGCCGACCATCGCGACGCCCTCGTTGATGAAGTGGCCGATCACCCGGGAGGTGAAGAAGCCGCGCGAGTCGTTGACGACGATCGGCGTCTTGTTGATCTGCCGGACCAGGTCGAAGGCGCGGGCCAGGGCCTCGTCGCCGGTGCGCTCGCCCTTGATGATCTCCACCAGCGGCATCTTGTCGACCGGGGAGAAGAAGTGCAGCCCGATGAAGTCGGCCTGGCGCTCCACGCCCTCGGCGAGCGTGGTGATCGGCAGGGTGGAGGTGTTGGAGCACAGCAGGGCGTCCGGGGCGACGACGGACTCGATCTCCTGGAACACCTTGTGCTTGAGCGTGGTGTCCTCGAAGACGGCCTCGATCACCGCGTCGCAGCCCGCGAGATCGGCGGCCTCGGCGGTGGGCGTGATCCGGGCGAGCAGCGCGTCCGCCTTCTCCCGGCTGGTACGGCCCTTGGCGACGGCCTTGGCACACAGCTTCTCGGAGTAGCCCTTGCCCTTGGTCGCCGCCTCCAGGGAGACGTCCTTCAGGACGACGTCGATGCCCGCGCGGGCGCAGGAGTAGGCGATGCCCGCGCCCATCATGCCCGCACCGAGGACGGCGACCTTGCGGACCGGGCGGGGCTCGATGCCCTTCGGGCGGTTGGCGCCGGAGTTGACGGCCTGGAGGTCGAAGAAGAACGCCTGGATCATGTTCTTCGCGGTCTGCCCGGTGACCAGCTCGGTGAAGTAGCGGGTCTCGATGGTGATCGCGGTCTCGAAGTCGACCTGGGAGCCCTCGACGGCAGCGGCCATGATGTTGCGCGGGGCCGGGTAGGGGGCGCCGTTCGTCTGCTTGCGCAGACTGGCCGGGAACGCGGGCAGGTTCGCGGCGAACTTCGGATTGGCGGGGGTACCGCCCGGGATCTTGTAGCCGGGGACGTCCCAGGGCTGGTGCGACTCCGGGTGGGCGTCGATGAAGGCGCGGGCCTTGGCCAGCATCTCCTCCTCGGTCGCGGCCACCTCGTGCACCAGGCCGTTCTCCAGGGCGCGGCGGGGGTTGTACTGGGTGCCCTGCAGCAGCACCTTCAGCAGCGCGTCGGTGATACCCATCAGGCGTACGGTCCGGGTGACGCCGCCGCCCGCGGGCAGCAGGCCGAGTGTGACCTCGGGCAGGCCGATCTTGGAGCCGGGGGCGTCCAGGGCGATGCGGTGGTGGGAGGCGAGCGCGATCTCGTAACCGCCGCCGAGGGCCGCGCCGTTGACGGCGGCGACGACCGGCTTGCCGAGGGTCTCGATGCGGCGCAGCGCGTTCTTGATCTCGGTCGCGGTGTCGAAGACCTGCTGGGCGTCCTCGGGACCGGCCTTGATCATGTCCTTGAGGTCGCCGCCGGCGAAGAAGGTCTTCTTGGCGGAGGTGTAGATGATGCCGCGGATGGAGTCCTTCTCGGCCTCCGCGCGGGCGGCGACCGCCGTGATGGAGGCCCGGAAGGCCTGGTTCATGGTGTTCGCGGACTGGTCGGGGTCGTCCAGGACGAGGGTGACGACACCGGTGTCGTCCTGCTCCCAGCGGATGGTGGTGCTCTCGGTCATGACAGTCGTCTCCGTTGAAGTCTGGTGATTCCGCGGGGAGTTCAGATGCGCTCGACGATGGTGGCGATACCCATGCCGCCGCCGACGCACAGGGTGGCCAGGCCGTAGCGCTTGTCCTGGCGTTCCAGTTCGTCCACGAGGGTGCCGAGGATCATCGCGCCGGTCGCGCCGAGGGGGTGGCCGAGGGCGATGGCGCCGCCGTTGACGTTGACCTTGTCCAGGCTGAGGCCCAAGTCCTTGGCGAAGCGCAGCACGACCGCGGCGAACGCCTCGTTGATCTCGACCAGGTCGATGTCGTCGATGGTGAGGCCGGCCTTGGCGAGCGCCTTGCGGGCGGCGGGGGCGGGGCCGGTGAGCATGATGGTCGGCTCGGAGCCGGAGACGGCGGCGGAGACGATCCGCGCGCGCGGGGTGAGGCCGTAGCGCTCGCCGACCTCCCTGGAGCCGATCGCGACGAGCGAGGCGCCGTCCACGATGCCGGAGGAGTTGCCCGCGTGGTGGACGTGGTCGATCTTCTCCACCCAGTGGTACTTCTGCAGCGCGACGGCGTCGAAGCCGCCGAGTTCGCCGATGTCCGCGAACGACGGCTTGAGCTTCGCGAGGGAGTCGGCGGTGGTACCGGGGCGCAGATGCTCGTCGTGGTCGAGGACGACCAGGCCGCTGCGGTCCTTCACGGGGACGACCGAGCGGTCGAAGCGGCCCTCCTTCCAGGCGGTGGCGGCCCGCTCCTGGGACAGGGCCGCGTACTCGTCGACGTCCCGGCGGGTGAAGCCCTCGATCGTGGCGATCAGGTCGGCGCCGATGCCCTGCGGGACGAAGTTGACCGTGAGGTTGGTCATCGGGTCGTTGAACCAGGCGCCGCCGTCGGAGGCCATCGGCACCCGGGACATGGACTCCACACCACCCGCGAGGACCAGGTCCTCCCAGCCGGAGCGGACCTTGGCCGCGGCCAGGTTGACGGCCTCCAGGCCCGAGGCACAGAAGCGGTTCTCCTGCACGCCGGCGACCGTGTCGGGCAGTCCGGCGGCGATCGCGGCGATCCGGGCGATGTCGGAGCCCTGGTCGCCGACCGGCCCGACGACGCCGAGCACGATGTCGTCCACGGCGGCCGGGTCCAGGCCGGGGAAGCGGTCGCGGATCTCGTGGATGAGGCCGACGACCAGGTCGATGGGCTTCGTGCCGTGCAGGGCGCCGTTCGCCTTGCCGCGGCCGCGCGGGGTGCGGATCGCGTCGTACACGTACGCTTCGGTGCTCACTGGTGTGCCTTTCGGGAGGGTGGGCCGAGCGGGGTGGGCCGGGTCAGTCGGCGTCGGTGACCGGGTCGTCGTTCACGGATGCGGGTATCCCCCAGTCCCGCGCCACCGCCTCCGTGTCGGCGCCCGGCAGGGCGGGGCCGGTACGGACGCTCGTGGGGGTGGCGGAGAAGCGGGGGGCGGGGGCCGGCTGGGTGATGCCGGCGTGGTCGGTGAAGGTGCCGCGGGCGGCCAGGTGCGGGTGGTGCGGGGCCTCGCGCAGGGACAGCACGGGGGCCACACAGGCGTCGGTTCCCTCGAAGAGTGCCGTCCACTCGTCCCGGGTGCGGGACTTGAAGCGGGTGGCGACGCGCTCGCGCAGCTCGCCCCAGCGGGTGACGTCCCTGTGGGCGGGTGCCAGGTCGTCCAGGCCGAGCAGATGCAGGAACTCCGCGTAGAACCGCCCCTCCAGGGCGCCGACCGCCATGTACTTGCCGTCGGCCGTCTCGTAGGTGCCGTAGTAGGGGCAGCCGCCGTCGAGGAGGTTGGCGGCGCGCCGGTCCTGCCAGCCGCCGGCGGCGAGCATGCCGTGGATCATCGTCGAGAGGTGGGCCGTGCCGTCCACGATGGCGGCGTCGACGACCTGTCCGGTGCCCGTCACGCGAGCGTGGTGCAGGGCGGCGAGGACGCCGACGACCAGGTAGAGGGAGCCGCCCGCGTAGTCGCCGAGCAGGTTGGCGGGGAAGACCGGGGGCTCGTCCGGGCGGCCGGTCATGCCGAGGGTGCCGGTCAGTGCGATGTAGGCCACGTCGTGGCCCGCGCGGTCGGCGAGCGGGCCGTCCTGTCCCCAGCCGGTCATGCGGCCGTAGACCAGGCGGGGGTTGCGGGCGTGGCACTCCTGGGGGCCGACGCCGAGGCGCTCGGCGACGCCCGGGCGGTAGCCCTCGAGGAGGATGTCGACCCGTTCGGCGAGGTCCAGCACGCGCGCGGGGCCGTCCGGTGTCTTCAGGTCGACCACGATCGAGCGTTTGTTGCGGTTGGTCACGTCGTGGGCGGGGTCGATGCCGAGGCCGGGGCCGCCCGGCCGGTCCACCCGGACCACGTCCGCGCCCAGGTCCGCGAGGAGCATGGCGGCGAACGGGCCCGGACCGATACCGGCCAGCTCGAGCACGCGCACGCCGGAGAGCGGCCCGCCGCCCGGCGTCGCCGGCGTCCCTGCCGTCGTCATGCGTCCAGCCCCCAAGGGTGTGTGACACAACTGATGTAACACCGGTGATGCTAAGAACGTGTTCCACCGGACACAAGACCCAACGAGCAAGCGCTTAGCCAAGTGCCCGGCTCGGCGCGGATCACCCGGGAGGGTGAGGGGCCGCTGCGCCGCGATCCGCGCCGACGGCCTCGTCGCGGAGCCCGACGATGCGGCCCGGCGCGTGACCGCAGTCGTTCACGCGAGGGTCTCGCGCACTTTCTCCCGATTCGTCAGGGCCGTTCCTGGCTGTGGCCACCACTGCCTCCGGGCTGGTCGTCCACGCTCGCTCCCCTCACGCTAGCCTCGGCCACCGACAGCGGCGCGGGCTGCTGGACCAAGGGGTGTCATGAGCAGGCTGAACAGGACGGACCGTCCCTACGACCTCGTGCTTTTCGGAGCGACCGGTTTCGTCGGCACCCTCACGGCGGAGTATCTCGCCGCGCACGCGCCGAAGGACCTGCGCTGGGCCGTGGCCGGCCGCGACGAACGCAAGCTGCAGGGGCTGCGCGAGCGCCTGCCCGGCGGGGCGGAGGTCGGCGTGCTGCGGGCCGATGTGACCGAACCCGCGACGCTGCGCGCCCTCGCCGAGCACGCGCGCGTGGTCGCCACGACCGTCGGGCCGTACGTGCTGTACGGCGAGGAACTGGTCGCCGCCTGCGCGGACGCCGGGACCGACTACATGGACCTGACCGGTGAGCCGGAGTTCGTGGACCTGATGTACGTCCGTCACGACGCACGCGCGCGGGAGACGGGCGCACGCCTGGTACACGCCTGCGGCTTCGACTCCGTGCCCCATGACCTGGGCGTGTACTTCACGGTCCGGCAGCTGCCGGAGGGCGTACCGCTGACCGTGGACGGATACGTGACCGCCGACGCGGCCTTCTCCGGCGGCACGCTGGCCTCGGCGCTGAACCAGTTCGCCCGCGGCCGGCAGCTGCTGGCCGCGGCGCGCGAACGGGGTCGGCACGAGCCGCGGCTGATGGGGCGCCGGGTCGCGGCGCCGACGGGCGCGCCCCGGTTCGCCAAGGAGGTCGGCGCCTGGGCTCTGCCGCTGCCGACCGTCGACCCGCAGATCGTGCGCCGCTCGGCGAGGGTGCTCGACCGGTACGGCCCCGACTTCCGCTACCGCCACTACGCGGCGGTACGGCACCTGCCGGTGGCCGTCGGCGGGGTCGCCGCCGTGGGTGCGGTGCTGGCGGCCGCCCAACTGCCGCCCGCGCGGCGCTGGTTGTCGGGACGGCTGCAGCCGGGGGACGGCCCGAGCGCGGAGAAGCGGGCGCGGAGCCGGTTCGCGGTGCGCTTCGTCGGCGAGGGAGGCGGGCGGCGGGTGTTCACGGAGGTCTCGGGCGGCGATCCCGGCTACGACGAGACGGCGAAGATGTTCGCCGAGGCGGCCCTCAGCCTGGTCTTCGACGACCTCCCGCCGACGGCCGGGCAGGTCACCACGGCGCAGGCGATGGGGGACGCCCTGACCGGACGGCTGCGCGCCGCGGGGATCACCTTCCGGATCGCGGCCACCGGCCCGGGCGCCTCCTCCCGCGTTTGAGACTTTCACCGCCGACACCCCAGGCCACCTGCGGTCCCATCGGAAAAGTCTCACAAGGTCGTTCAATGAAACGATAGAAGCCCGGGACAGAGCCGAAGGAGGCGGAAGAGACATGAAGTTCGTGCTCGAAGTGACCGTGGACGAGGACTCGCCGGCGCAGGACCGCGCCGGCGAGCTGGGGCGCATCCTGCGCTACTGGGGCGGGAATCTCCACCACTACGCCCTCGAGCCCGGAGACGGGGCGGCCGTCCACGACTCGGCGTATCAGGAGGTCGGCGCCTGGCGCGTCGTCGCCTCCTGAGCCCCGCCTCCGGCGCTCTGTGCCGCCTCCCGCAGCGCCCGGCGGCACAGGGCGTCCGCCCGGCGCGTGGTCTCCGGCAGCCGGTAGCGCGGGGTCAGGGCCAGCGTGTGGGCCACGGCGTTGTCCAGGCTCACCCGGTGGCCGACGGAGACGAAGACCGGTTTGACGGCGTCCCTGGTGCGCAGCGCGCGCCCGACCTCCTCGTCCCCGGCGAGCAGCGGAGCGCAGGCCCCCCGCGCCGGGTCCGGATCGTCGTACGTGAAGGTGAACGGGTTCTTGGCGACGCCGATGACCGGCAGGCCGGTGAGCACGCCGAGGTGGCTCGCGAGGCCGAAGCGGCGCGGATGGGCCAGACCGTAGCCGTCGCACACGACCAGGCCGGGCGGGCAGGGCAGCCGGTCCAGGGCGGCCCGGACGGTCGGTATCTCACGGAAGGCGAGGAGGCCGGGCACGTACGGGAAGGAGACCCGGCCGACGGCCGTCGCCTCGGCCACCACGTCCAGAGTGGCGGCGTCCAGCACCACGGCCGCCGCGGCGACGAGGTCGAGCTCGTCGTCGTAGGCGACGTCGACCCCGGTGACACGGCCCGTGCCGGCCTCGGGTCCGCGCTCGTCGAGCACCACCCGCCCGCGCAGTTCGTCCTGCACCGCGCGGGCCTCTTCCTCGGTCGCGGGCCAGCCCGCGGGTACGCCTACGGTCGTCATGGTGACCTGAACTGTACGGTCCCGGGGCCCGTTGTCGGAGCCGGGGGGTACGCTCGCGATCATGTTCGTGCTGGAGCTGACCTACACCGCACCTCTCGACGCCGTCGACGCGCTGCTGCCGGACCACGTGGCGTGGCTCGAGGAGCAGTACGAGAAGGGCTTCTTCCTCGCCTCCGGACGCAAGAACCCCCGGGAGGGCGGGGTGATCCTCGCCGTCGCCGAGGACCGGGCCCGGATCGAGGAGATCGTGGCGGGCGATCCCTTCGCCGTCGGCGGCGTGTGTGCCTATCGCATCACGGAGTTCATCGCCACCAAGACGGCGCCGGAGCTGGCCCGCCACCGGCAGACGCTGGACTGATCCTCCGGTCATCCCTTCTTGGCGTTCAGCGCGCGCTGCAGCTGGCCCTTGTTCATGTGTGAACGGCCCTCGATGCCGCGCTGCTTCGCCTCGTTGTACAGCTGGTCGCGGGTCGGGCCCTGGGAGCCGGCCCCCGACCGCTGGCCGCCGCGCTTGCCGGACGACATGTCCTGCGTCGAGCTGCGGCTCGCGGTCCTGGACTCGCCGGAGCGGGCGCGTTCCTTGTTCACGGTCCGCGCGGCGATCTCCTTGGCGCGCTTGGTGCTTTCGCCCCGGTCCTGCGCGCTCTCCTTGATGTGCTCGTACTGACGCTCGCGCTTGGAGCTGGAACCGGCGGGCATGATCGCTCCTTTTCTCTCGCTTCCCTCGCGCAACGAGTACCCGGGTTCCCGGCGCTCACCTCAGCTTTCCAGCCGCGCGACCCTCCCCTGCTCACCGGCCGCCCAGCAACTGAGGTCCGGGGTGCAGTCCACGGTGTCGTAGGAGCCGGGGTCGATCGTGCGCCAGGTGCGCCCCGCGTCGGTGGTCAGGTCGGTCCCCGTGGGGCCGACGGCCAGCGCGGCGGTGCGGCTGTGCGGCAGCCAGGCGGCCCCGGAGCGGTAGACGGGCGGGGGCGTTGCGGCCGGGGTCCAGGTGCGGCCGCCGTCGGCGGTGACCGCGGCGGCCTGCGGCGAGGCCTGGTCCGGGCGGTAGTCGCCGCCGACGGCCAGGCCGTGGGCGCGGTCGCGGAAGGCGAGCGCGAAGACGCCCTTGGCGGGATCGCCGGCCGGCACCGGTGTGTCGGCGGCCGTCCAGGTCAGTCCGCGGTCGGCGGAGTGCAGCACGCGCGCGTGGACGCCGCCCCCGGTGGCCAGCCAGACGTCCTTCGGACCCGAGGTGACCAGGCACTGGCCGCTCGCGGCGAAGCCCGCCTCACCGTCCAGGGCGGGCGGCATGCCCGCCGAGGGCAGCACCCGCCAGGAGCGGCCGCCGTCGCTCGTGGACAGGATGCGGAACCTCCCGTCCACCGGATCGCTCATCGCCAGGCCGTGCCGGCGGTCGAAGAAGGCCAGGCAGTCGTAGAACGCCTTCGGGTCGGTGTTGCGGAAGGACTCCGTCCAGGTCGCCCCGCCGTCCTCGGTGCGGTACACGCGGGAGGCCTCGCCCTCGCCGATGGCCAGCACCACGGCGCGCCGCGCGTCGAAGGCCTCGACATCCCGGAACTGCAGATCGGCCGCGCCCGGCGGAGAGACGTTCCGCCAGCTCGCTCCGCCGTCGGTGGTGCGCAGCACCGTGCCGCCGGTGCCGGCCAGCCAGGCGGTGCGCCGGTCGACGGCCGCGAGGCCCCGGAAGCGGACCTGCGGTGTGCCCGGGTTCTTCGGCGCCCAGTGCACAGTCCCCCGCCCGAGGGGCCCTGCCTCGGCGGCGGGCACGGTCAGCGCGGCCAGCGCCGCCCCGCACGCCACCCCCGTCGCCACCAGTCTGCCGTTGCGTCCTCTGCGTCGCGTGCTCCCCAAACGCCTCATGGCGGGCGAAGCTAGCCCACCGGTCCGGCGCCGTCCAGAGGCCAACTGCCCTCTGCCGCACGGTGAGACGAGCGCGCCCACGCCGTGCATGAACGCGGTGACCGAGGTCACTCGTGATTCCTGTGCACGGATCGGCCGGATCCGTCGTCTCTTCCGGTGCCGGGTGCCGCACACCCGGGCGCAGTCCAGACGTCACGAGGGAGCAAGGCGTTGTCCACCGTCATCGAGCAGCCCGTAGAGGCCCGTCTCGTCGCCGCCGCACCGCGCATGCCGAGCATTCCCGCGACGCTGCGCTACGACCGACGCGATCCGTTCGCCGTCGTCATGACCTTCCCGGCCCCGGCCACCCTCGAAGGGGTCGAGGTGTGCTGGACCTTCTCCCGCGAGCTCCTCACGGCCGGACTGCAGGAGCCGGAGGGCCACGGGGACGTCCGGGTCCGGCCGTACGGCTACGACCGCACCGTGCTGGAGTTCCACGCCCCGGAGGGCACCGCGATCGTGCATGTGCGTTCGGGTGAGATCCGGCGCTTCCTGGAGGCGACCAACGCGCTCGTGCCCGTCGGCCTCGAACACCTCCAGTTCGACCTGGACCACGACCTGGCCGAACTGATGCGGGACGCCTGCTGAGCGCTCCGCGCGCGTGGACGTGACGCCGCGTGCCCAGGCTCCGCGTACCGGCCGGCGCGTTCCGCCCGCGGTGCGCGTGAGCAGGGTGTTCAGCTCCCCGTAGTCGTATGCGTCGGCCGACCCCGGGGAGGGCTGTGGAAGGGCGCATTTAATTGCGTTGACAGCCATCTGGCCCCCTCCTACCGTGTACATCGGTCCTGTTGTCGTCGATTGGAGAAGGACGTTGCTCGTCTGAGGTCCTGAGGCATCGCGTCGCACCGGTTGAGGTGTGCGCGGCGTACGACCTCGGCGTCCGAGCCGTCCTCCGGCACAGGCCCTTTCTCATGGGCTCTTCGTGCCCCACGACCTTTCGGTTCCCGCCTCGCGGTGTCTCGACATGCGCCCACCGACCGCACGAAGTCCTTGCGAGGCCCTCATGTCACCTTCCCTCACCTGTACGTCCCTGTCCTTCACCTGGGCCGACGGCACCACCGTCTTCGACGGCCTCGACATCGCCTTCGGGCCCGGCCGTACCGGTCTCGTCGGCGTCAACGGGTCAGGGAAGACAACCCTGTTGAAGCTGCTGGCCGGGGAACTCACCCCGGCCGACGGCACCGTCAAGGTGTCCGGTGAGGTCGGCCACCTCCCGCAGAACGTCACCCTCGACACCGCGCTGCGCGTCGACGAGGCCCTCGGCATCGCCGAACGGCGGGCCGCGCTGCACGCCATCGAGGCGGGCGACGCCGCCGAGGAGCACTTCGAGACGCTCGGCGACGACTGGGACGTCGAGGAACGCGCCCTCGTCACGCTCGGCGAGCTCGGTCTCGGCCACATCGGCCTGGACCGCACGGTCGGCGAGGTCTCCGGCGGCGAGTCGGTGCTGCTGCGGCTGGCCGCGCTGCTGCTGCGCCGACCCGACGTACTGCTGCTGGACGAACCCACCAACAACCTCGACCTGTACGCGCGCCGACGGCTGTACCAGGCCGTCTCCGCCTGGCCGGGTGTGCTGGTCGTGGTCAGCCACGACCGGGAACTGCTCGACCTGGTCGACCAGATCGCGGACCTGCGCTCCGGGGAGGTCACCTGGTTCGGGGGCAACTTCTCGGCGTACGAGGAGGCGCTGGCCGTCGAACAGGAGGCGGCCGAGCGGATGCTGCGCGTCGCCGAGGCCGATGTGCGCAGGCAGAAGCGCGAACTGGCAGACGCCCAGGTCAAGCTGGCCCGCCGCAAGCGGTACGGGCAGAAGATGTGGGACTCCAAGCGCGAGCCGAAGATCGTCATGGGTGCCCGCAAACGTGCCGCCCAGGAATCGGCGGGCAAACACCGCATCATGCACGAGGCGCGGCTCGCCGAGGCCCGGGAGCGCCTGGACGAGGCGGTGGAGGCGGTACGGGACGACGACGAGATCCGCATCGACCTGCCGTCCACGGCCGTACCGCCCGGCCGGCAGGTGCTCACCCTGGAGAACCTGGAAACGGCCTGCCACGCGCGCGTGGAGGGCATTCTCGATCTGCGCGGCCCGGAGCGCATCGCGCTGGTCGGCCGCAACGGCGCCGGCAAGACGACGCTGCTGCGGACCGTCGCCGGGGAGCTGGCACCGGTGGCCGGGGAGGCGTTGGCGCATGTCCCGCTCCGCTTTCTGCCCCAGCGGCTGGACGTGCTGGACGGCGCGCTGACGGTGGCCGAGAACGTGGCCCGGTTCGCACCGGGCGCCACGAACAACCGGATCCGGGCGCGGCTCGCCCGCTTCCTGTTCCGGGGCGCGCGGGCCGACCAGATGGCGGCCACCCTGTCGGGCGGCGAGCGGTTCCGGGCGGCCCTGGCCGCGCTGATGCTCGCCGAGCCGGCACCCCAGCTGCTGCTGCTCGACGAGCCGACCAACAACCTCGACATGGCGAGCGTGCGGCAGCTGGCCTCGGCCCTGGAGTCGTACGAGGGCGCGCTGCTCGTGGCCGGCCACGACCTGCCGTTCCTCGAGTCGATCGGCATCACCCGCTGGCTGCTGATGGAGGAGGGGGTGCTGAAGGAGATCTCGCCGGACGACATCGGGGCCTCGGCCCGGAGCTGACGTCTCAGGAGGGCCACAGCCTGACAACGGGGGTTTTGTGCGGGCCGGAGCGCCCTGCATGATGGCGGACCGGTGCCGTCTCACCGGCACCGGAACCGCACCATCGATTCGAAAGGCCCGTCGTGCCCAGCAAGAAGGCCCTCGTCCGCCGCCCCAGCCCCCGTCTCGCCGAAGGCCTGGTGACGCACATCGAGCGGGAGAAGGTCGATGTCGGGCTCGCCGTCGAGCAGTGGGAGGCCTATGTCGCGGCCCTGCGCACGCACGGCTGGGAGACGATCGAGGTCGATCCGGAGGACGGCTGCCCGGACTCGGTGTTCGTCGAGGACACCGTCGTCATGTACAAGAACGTGGCGTTGATCACCCGGCCCGGCGCGGAGTCCCGGCGCATGGAGACCGTCGGCGTGGAGGAGGCGGTGGCCCGCCTCGGCTGCTCGGTCAACTGGATATGGGAGCCGGGCACGCTGGACGGCGGTGACGTCCTGAAGGTCGGCGACACGGTGTACGTCGGCCGCGGCGGACGCACCAACGCCGCCGGCGTGCAGCAGGTGCGGGCCGCCTTCGAGCCGCTGGGCGCGCGCGTGGTCGCCGTTCCCGTGAGCAAGGTGCTGCACCTGAAGTCCGCCGTGACCGCGTTGCCCGACGGCACGGTGATCGGGCACATACCGAAGGTCGACCGGCCGTCGCTGTTCCCCGGCTTCCTGTCGGTGCCGGAGGAGTCCGGCTCGCACGTGGTGCTGCTCGGCGGGCACAAGCTGCTGATGGCGGCGAGCGCACCGAAGACCGCGGAACTGCTGACCGATCTCGGCCACGAGGTGGTCACGGTCGACATCGGCGAGTTCGAGAAGCTCGAGGGCTGTGTGACATGCCTCTCGGTGCGGCTGCGGGAGTTGTACGCCTGACGGGCGGTCCCCTCACTCCGACGGCCCCGGGACCAGGGCCCCGGGGCCGTCGGCATGTCCGGAAGGGACGACGGAGCCACGGGCCGACACGTCGGGAGTGTCCGTCCGGCCTTACTGATCAGCGATCTTTACGACGCCCTTAACCTACGGCTTCGTAACCTACGGCTTCGTAGCCTACGATCTCGTAGGTTCCCGGCACCGCTCGCCGGACCGTCCCCCGTTTCTCCCCCTTGTTCGGCGTCCCCCTGGAGTTCCCGTGACGATCACCTCCCCTCACCTCGGCAGCCCGTCCGCATGGACCGACGCTCGGCTGCTGTTCGCACTGGAGGAAGTGGTCGAGAACGAACTGAACCGGCATCTGAAGGTCGCCAAGGACTGGATGCCGCACGAGTACGTGCCCTGGAGCGACGGCCGCAACTTCCCCGGCCAGTTCGAGGACGGGGAGGCCTGGGACAAGGGCCAGTCGAAGGTGACCGAGATCGGCCGCATCGCCCTCGTCGTCAACCTGCTCACCGAGGACAACCTGCCGAGCTACCACCACGAGATCGCCACACTCTTCGGCCGCGACGGCGCCTGGGGCACCTGGGTGCACCGCTGGACGGCCGAGGAGGGCCGGCACGGCATCGTGATGCGCGACTATCTGCTCACCTCGCGCGCGGTGGACCCGGACAAACTGGAACAGTTCCGGATGTCCCACATGAGCGAGGGCTTCGAGTCCGACAACCGGCACTCGATGCTGCACTCGGTCGCCTACGTCGCCTTCCAGGAGCTGGCCACCCGGATCTCGCACCGCAACACCGGCCACCAGTCCGGCGACCCGGTCTGCGACCGCATGCTGGCCCGCATCGCGACCGACGAGAACCTGCACATGGTGTTCTACCGCAACCTGCTGAGGGCGGCCTTCGAACTGGCCCCCGATCCGACCATGCAGGCGGTCCGGGACGTCGTGGTGAACTTCCGCATGCCCGGCCACGGCATCCCCGGCTTCGAGCGGGCGGCCGCGCAGATGGCCATCGGCGAGGTCTACAACCTGCGCATCCACCACGACGACGTACTGCAGCCCGTGCTGCGCTTCCTGAAGATCATGGAGATCGACGGCCTCGGCCCCGAGGGGCGCAAGGCGCAGGAGGAACTCGGCCTGTTCATGGGCGGCCTGGACGCGGAGGCCACCAAGTTCGACGAGAAGCTGGCCGCCCGCAAGGCCCGGATGGCGTCCCGCGCCGGAGCCTGACGCACACCGGCGCCCGACACTCGCCGGGCCGGCCCGGACGGAAGGACGGGCCGCAGGCGGGTGTCGGCGGACGGCGTCAGTGGGACGTGCGGCGCAGGGCGAGGCGCTCCTTCTCGGACAGTCCGCCCCAGACGCCGAAGCGCTCGTCGTTGGCCAGGGCGTAATCCAGACAGGCCGGACGCAGCTCACACATGGCGCAGATGCGCTTCGCCTCGCGCACCGAGCTGCCGGGCTCGGGGAAGAAGAAGTCCGGCCCGGTCTGCGCGCACAGGGCCTGCGCCTGCCAGGTGTCGTCGGCCGGGGTGATCGTTTCGAAGTGCATGGCCAGGATCGTGCCGCGCGGCGAAAAACGTTCGATCAACGCCGGGTCAACGCCGTCGGCAGGACCTCCGGCCGCCTCCGATGATGCTTCGCCGGCCCGCACCGGCGCACGGCGGCGCGCGGGACGCGGCGAAAACCCGGAGAACGCGCCCGGCCATCCAGGGCGCGGCGGGATCCGTCCGGCGCGTCGCGGCGCTCCGGCGGCGATTGTCGGTGGGGGGTGCCAGACTCGGCAGTGCAGAGGACGGGACCCCTTTCGAGGAGGGCGAAGATGCTCACCACCCGTTTCGTCGACGGCGCCCCGAACTGGATCGACATCGGCACCCCCGACATCGACGGCGCCGTCTCCTTCTACGGCGGCCTCTTCGGCTGGCAGTTCCAGTCGGCGGGACCGGACGCCGGAGGCTACGGCTTCTTCCAGCTGGGCGGCAGGACCGTCGCGGGCGGCATGCAGTCCGGCCCCGAGCAGGGGCCGTCGGCCTGGACGGTGTACTTCCAGAGCGCGGACGCACAGGCCACCTCGAAGGCTGCCGAACAGGCGCACGGCAGCGTGCTGTTCCAGCCGATGGACGTCATGGGCGAGGGGCACATGGCCGTCCTCGCCGACCAGGCGGGCGTGCCCTTCGGGCTCTGGCAGCCGGGCCGGACCAAGGGCGTCGACGTGGCGAGCGAGCCGGGCTCGCTGTGCTGGGTCGAGCTCCACACCCCGGACATCGCCGCGGCCGCCGCCTTCTACAACAAGGTACTGCGCCTCGAGACCTCCGCCGTGCCCTTCCCGGGCGGGACGTACACGTGCGTCAATCCGGCCGACGGCGGGGAGGACGCCATGTTCGGCGGGATCGTGCCCCTGGCCGACGACCCGTCCGAGGCCCAGGGCAGCCCGTACTGGCTGCCGTACTTCGAGGTCGAGGACACCGACGCGGTGGTCGAGAAGGCTCAGCGGCTCGGCGGACAGGTCCGTGTGCCCGCGACGACCATGGAGGGCGTCGGCCGCATGGCCAGGCTCTCCGACCCCTACGGCGCCCGCTTCGCGGTGATCAGGAGCGAGGCACCACAGGGCTGAGTCCGGCCGGCCGACCGGCCGGGGCCGCCTCGCTCGGCGGCTAGGCGGAGGCCCGTCGTATCAGCGTGGTCGGGAGAATCACCCCGCCGGCGTGCGGCCCGTCGAGCGCAGGTCCGGTGCGGCCACGGCCGTGCGTCGCGCCGCGGGCCTCCTGCCGGTCATGGCCGTCCGTCCGGTCATGGCCGTCCGTCCGGTCACGGGCATCCGGCCGGTCGCGGCCGCCGGACAGACCGCGCAGCAGCAGGCGGGCCATCAGGCGCCCCATTTCCTCGATGTCCTGACGGACCGTCGTGAGCGACGGGTCGGCCTCCTCGGCGACGGGCAGCATGTCGTCGAAGCCGATCACGGCCACGTCCTCGGGCACCCGCCGGCCCCTCGCACGCAGCACGCGAAGAGCACCGAGCGCGGTCAGGTCGTTGGCGGCGAAGACGCCGTCCACGTCCGGGCAGCGGTCGAGGAGTACGCGCATGGCGCGTTCACCGCCGGCCGGGGTGAAGTCGCTCTCCACCACCAGCCGGGGATCACTCGCGCCCGGCGCCTCGCCCATGACGTCGCGGTAGCCGTCGAGCCGGTCCACCGCCGACGTCTGGTCCAGGGGGCCGGTGAGATGCGCGATGCGTCTGCGGCCGAGACCCACGAGGTGCCGTACGGCCGCGCGTGCCCCACCCCGGTTGTCGCAGTCGACGTAGACCACGCCCGGGTCCTCCGCCGTGCGGCGAGCGTCCCCCGCCCCATGTCCGTCGTCGCCCCAGCCGGGCCGTCCACCGAACACGGTGGGCACACCGGCGTCCCGGATGAGGCCGGGCAGCGGGTCGTCGAGGTGCAGGGAGAAGACGAGCGCGCCGTCGACATGGCCTCCGGACAGATACCGGGCCACGCGCGTGTGATCGTCACGGCCCTCGGTGAGCAGCAGCACCAACTGGTTGTCGTGCGCGGTCAGTTCCTTGCTGATGCCGCGCAGCTGCAGCGCGAAGAAGGGGTCGGTGAAGACCCGGGTCTCGGGCTCGGCGATGACCACGGCGACGGCGTCGTGCCGCTTGGTGACGAGGCTGCGCGCCGCCTGGTTGGGGACGTAACCCAGCTCTGCCACGGCCTGCCGGACGCGCTCCGCCAAGGGCGCGCGCACCCCGTCGCCGCCGTTGACCACCCGGGACACGGTGGCCCGGGACACGCCGGCCCGCGCGGCCACGGCCTCCAGCGTGGGACGCGACACTGCCTCGGTCACTTCGGGACTCCTCATCGGCGGCTGCCGGTCAGGATAGCCGCGCGGTCGAGACCCGGTCGGTACCGCAGGGGTGCTCGGCTCACGGGTACCGCTGCTCACTCCAGCAGGTCGATCGTCGTACCCACGCCCCGGCGTTCCGCCTCCCGCCAGGCGAGCCAGGTGAGGGCGAGGTCCTGCCAGGGCAGCCCGACGGGGGCGTACACCGTGCGCTGCCGGGCGGCGGTACGGCCGGGGTGCGTGCCGCGCAGGACGTCCGTGAGGGTGGCGTCGGCACCGGTCCGGGAGAGCCCAGGCGCGGACAACGCGCCCGTGCGCGCGGCGAGTCGGAGGTCGTCGACGACGAGGAGGGCGGCGTCCAGCAGGTCCGGCGCGAGTTCCCGCTTGCCGGGCTCGTCGGTGCCGAGGCTCGTGAAGTGCTGTCCGGCGCGGGTGTCCGCGAGGGCGAGCAGCGGGGCCCGGGACCAGGTCGCGAGCAGGACGGTGTCCGCGGCCTCGGCCACCGCGCGGGCCGAGTCCAGCACGCGTCCGCCGTGCCGGGCGGCGAAGGCGGCGGCCCGACCGGAGTCGGTGTCGTGCACGACGAGTCGGCCGGGCGGGCGTGCGCTCGCCAGGCCGCGCAGCGTCAGCTCGGCCTGCGCACCGGTTCCGATCACGCCGAGCACGGCGTGGCCGGCCGGAGCCAGGAGCGCGGTGCCGAGGGCCGCGGCCAGTTCCGTCCGCCAGGCCGTGACGGTCGCCGAGTCCAGCAGGGCGAGCAGTTCGCCGTCCGCGCCGCCGTGCAGGCAGATCACGCCGCGCAGGGCGGGCCGGGCTCCGGGGAACTTGGCGTTGACCTTCACGGTGTACGCCTCGACGCCGGGCAGCAGGCCGGGCATGAGCGCGGTGGCGGTGCCGGGGAACGGCAGGTCGGTACGGACCCGTTGGCCGGGTACGGCGGTGGCGTCGGCCGTGCGGAAACCGTCACGGAGGGCGGCGAGACAGGCCTCGGGGTCGAGCACGGTCTCCAGGTCGCTTCGGGTCAGGACGCGGGTCACCACTGCATGATCCCCTGGCGCGGGGCCGTTGTCAGTGCCGTGGTGCATGCTGTGATCAGTGGCGGACGGGCGCCATGGACCATGGGGAGGACAGCGTGTTCAGGGGGATCGAGGACGTCGACTGGGCGTCGTTGGGGCATGCGTACACGGAGTCGGCGACGGATGTGCCGGACCTGCTGCGGGGTCTGGCGTCGGACGACCCCGTGCGCCGGGAGATCGCGCTCGACGGCATGTACGGCGCGGTGCTCCACCAGGGCACGGTGTACGACAGCACGGTCGCGTGCGTGCCGTTCCTCTTCGAACTGGCGGCGAACCGGGCGGTGGCCGGCCGGGGTGCCGTCGTCGGGTTGCTGCACAGCATCGCCGATCCCTTTGCGGACGAGGACCCGGGGGACCCGGAGGACGCGGAGCACTGGACGGCGTTCGACGAGGAACTGCACGAGGACTGGGAGCGGCACTTCTTCGTGGCCCGGGACCTGATCCGCGCCCGGGCCGGGGAGTTCCTGGACCTGCTCGGCGATCCGGATCCCGGGGTACGGGCGACGGCACCGGCGGCCCTGGCCCGGCTGCATCCGGATCCCGTGCGGGCGTTCTCCGCCCTGCGCGAGCGCCTGCCCGCCGAGAGCGACCCGTCGGCGGCCCGCTCGCTGGTCGGTGCCGTGGCGACGGCGGCCGTCCGTGAACCGAGCCAACTGCAGGGCATCGCAGCAGAGTTGCTGCGGTCGGTGGTCACCGGGACCAGGGACCCGGAGCTGCGGATGACGGCCCTCGCCCACCTGGCGCGGTGCGCACCCGGCGAACTGCCGCAGGACACGGCCCGTATGGCGCTGGACGTGATGCGCATCTCGCAGGAAGCGGCCGAAGCCGACCAGCCCGCAGAGGTCGCCGCCCCGCGCACCGACACCATGATCTCCTACTTGCGAGAGCTGAAGGAACAGCACCGTCGTGCCCTGGCCCTGGACGAGGCCGACGAGCTGCTGGAGGAGTTGCACACTGAGCTGGGCGACCGCATCGACATCCGCGTCCCCCTCCTCGTCGGCATGCTGGACAGCCCCGACCGCAACCGGCGCTCCCACGCGGTGACGACGGCCGGCAAGCTGCTGACGGGCTGGCGGGTGCCGGAGGAGGAACCGGTCATGGCGCTGGCCCGGTTGCTGGGCGACGAGGAGCTGAGCCTGCACAAGAGCGTGCTGTCGGAGCTGCGGTACCTCGGGCCGGCCGCCCGCTGCGCGTCCGAGGAGATCGTGGCGTACATCCAGAGCTGGGACGACCGCCCGCTCGAAGAGGACACTCCCTTCCGGCACATGGCCCTCGGCATGGCCTATGAGGTGCTGACGCTCCAGGGCGACACACGGATCGTGCCCGCACTCGGCCATCTGCTGACGGTGGTGGCGATCCCCGAGGAGCTGGTCCGCTGGATCGAGGCGCTCGGCCCGGAGACGGCGGCCCCGCTGGCCCCGGTGTTCCACGACCGGCTCGCCGAACTGGGCCACGACTCGCAGCACGAGGCCGCGGACCAGCTCGCCGCCGCCCTGGGACTGCTGCGGCACACTCCGTCGCTGCCCGTGCTGATCCGGCTTCTCGACCACGCGGAGCACGGCCGTACGCGGGCAGCCGTACTGGGTGCCTTCTCCCGCTTCGGTCCGGCGGCGGCCGAGGCGCTGCCGACGGTGCGGCGGCTGTGGGAGGACCGCACGGTCCGCGACGAGGACCGTGTCCTCGCCGGCCGTGCGCTGTGGGCGCTGACCGGGGACACCGAGGCGGTGCTGCCGGTGGTCCGGGAGAACCTGCGGTCGGACCGGTGGCTGAGCAGGCAACGGGCGCTGGAGCTGGCCGGTGAGCTCGGTCGCTCCGGTGCGGCGCTCGCACCGGACCTGCGCGCGTTGATCGCCGCGGGCCACACCGTGGTCCCTGCGGCGGTCGCCCTGTGGCGGGTCACCGGTGAGGCACAGGATGCCCTTCCGGTCCTGCTCGAACAGTGGCGGACCACCCCGACGCGGCGCCCCGACATAGCCGCCTGCCTGGCCGGGATGGGCCCTGCGGCCGCCCCGGCCCTCCCCCTGATACGCGCGGAACTGTCCTCTCCCCGCCGCCATTCCAACGACCGCCCCCGCCGCGGCAACATCCGCTACGACGTCGCGTCGGACGAGGCCCTGCTGGCCGACTGCCGCCGCATCCTGGCCGCGTGCGGCGGGCAGCCGTCCGGCGACGGCGGCGGCCCCGGGCGTTGCGGTCCGGTATGATGCCGACGGCACCCCCCGGTGGCGGAGCGCCGCGCTCAGGACGTCTGCTCCCGCCGGGCCCGGCTGGGCTGGACGCGTTTGGGTTCGCCGGGCATCTTCGGGTACTCCGGCGGGTACGGCAGATCGCCCAGACCGTGGTCGTGTTCGTCGCGGCGGGCCAGCTCCAGCAGGGCCTCCAGGGAGTAGGCGTGGTCGTCCATGTCGGCGTGCACGTCGCCGAGTTCGGCGAAGCGGGCCGGCATGGTGGAGAGGTCGAAGTCGGCCGGCCGGGCCGCGCCGACCTCCTCCCAGCGCAGGGGTGCCGAGACGGTGGCGTTCGGGCGGGGACGTACGGAGTAGGCGGAGGCGATGGTGCGGTCGCGGGCCGTCTGGTTGTAGTCCAGGAAGATGCGGCGGCCCCGCTCCTCCTTCCACCACTTGATCGTCACCTGCTCGGGCATCCGGCGTTCCATCTCCCGGCCGACTGCGATCGCGGCGCGGCGCACCTGGGTGAAGGTCCAGCGCGGTTCGATGGGGACGAAGACGTGCAGGCCCCGGCCGCCCGAGGTCTTCGGCCAGCCGCGCAGTCCGCCGAACTCGTCCAGGACGGCGCGCAGTTCGTGGGCGGCGCGCACCGCGTCGTCGTAGTCGGTGCCGGGCTGGGGGTCGAGGTCGATGCGGAGTTCGTCGGGACGGTCGACGTCCGTGGCGCGCACGGGCCAGGGGTGGAAGGTGAGCGTGCCGTACTGGGCGGCCCATACGACGGCGGCCTGCTCCGTGGGGCACATCTCGTCGGCGCTGCGGCCGCTGGGGAAGGTGATGTGGGCGGTCGGGATCCAGTCGGGCATGCCCTTCGGGGCGCGCTTCTGGAAGAACCACTCGCCGCCCACGCCGTCCGGGTAGCGCTCCAGGGTGGTGGGGCGGTTGCGCAGCGCGCGCAGGATGCCGGGACCGACGGCGACGTAGTACTGCGCGAGGTCCAGCTTGGTGAAGCCCCGCTCCGGGAAGAAGACCTTGTCCGGGCTGGACAGCCGTACGGTCCGGCCGTCGACCTCCAGTTCCACCGCAGCGCCCATGCGGCCACGGTAGGCGCACCCCGCACAGCGCGCATACCGGGCGGCACGGGAGGTATGCGAGCAGAATCGGCTGCATGGATCTCCCCGTCATGCCGCCCGTGAAGCCCATGCTCGCCAAGTCGGTGGCGAGGATCCCGCCGGGGATGCACTACGAGGCGAAGTGGGACGGGTTCCGTTCGATCGTGTTCCGGGACGGCGCCGACGTCGAGTTGGGCAGCCGTACCGGGAAGCCGTTGACCAGGTACTTTCCCGAGCTGGTGGCGGCGCTGAAGGAACGCGTGCCCGAGCGGTGCGTGCTGGACGGGGAGATCGTGATCGCGCGGGAGGGCCATCTGGACTTCGACGCGCTGACCGAGCGGATCCACCCGGCCGACTCCCGGGTGCGGATGCTGGCGGACAGGACACCCGCATCCTTCGTCGCCTTCGACCTGCTCGCCCTGGACGACCACTCCCTGCTCGACGTCCCGCTGACCGACCGAAGGGTCCTGCTGGAACGGGCCCTCGCCGACGCGCCACCGCCGGTGCACGTGGCGCCCGCGACGACCGACATCGAGGTGGCACAGCGGTGGTTCGAGCAGTACGAGGGCGCCGGGCTCGACGGAGTCGTCGCCAAACCGCTCGACCTGCGCTACCGGCAGGACGAACGGGCCATGTTCAAGATCAAACACGAACGGACGGCGGACGTCGTCGTGGCCGGGTACCGCTACCACAAGAGCGGGCCGGTGGTCGGCTCGCTGCTGCTCGGCCTCCACGACGGCCGGGGCCGGCTCCAGCACGTGGGGGTGTCGGCCGCCTTCCCCATGAAGAAGCGGGCCGAACTGGTCGAGGAGCTGGAGCCACTGCGCATGGACGACGTGGCCGGGCACCCCTGGGCGGCCTGGTCGGAGGAGGCCGCCCACGAGACGGCCCGGCTGCCGGGCGCGCCGAGCCGCTGGTCCGGGAAGAAGGACCTGTCCTGGGTGCCGCTCCGGCCGGAGCGGGTCGCCGAGGTGGCCTACGACCACATGGAGAACGGGCAGCGCTTCCGGCACACCGCCCGATTCCGCCGCTGGCGCCCGGACCGCACACCGGAGAGCTGCACCTACGCCCAGCTGGAGGAACCGGTGCGTTACGACCTCGCGGAGATCCTCGGCGAGAAGGACCGGGGCTGAGCCGGCTCCGGCTCGGGATCTCCACGGCTGCCTGAGGATCTCCGCTACGGCTGCATGAGGACCTTGATCGCGCCGTCCTGCTTGTGCTGGAACATGTCGTAGGCGTGCGGTGCCTCGGCGAGCGGCAGCCGGTGCGTGGCGAAGTCGTCGACGCCCAGCGGATCCTCGTCGGTCAGATACGGCATGATCTGGTCGGCCCAGCGGCGGACGTTGGCCTGGCCCATGCGCAGCTGGATCTGCTTGTCGAAGAGCGTGAGCATCGGCATCGGGTCGGCCGTGCCGCCGTACACGCCGCTCAGTGAGATGGTGCCGCCGCGCCGTACCAGGTCGATCGCCATGTGCAGGGCGCCGAGCCGGTCGATGCTGAAGCGTTCCGCGAGGGGCCCGCTGAGCTTGCGGGGCAGCAGCCCGGTGGCCGTCTGCGCGAGCTTCGCGGCGGCGCTGCCGTGGGCCTCGGTGCCGACGGCGTCGATCACGGCGTCCGGGCCGCGACCGCCGGTCTCGTCGTGGATGGCGTTGACCAGCGCCTTCTCGTTGTCGAAGGCCCTCAGGTCGTAGGTCTCCACGCCGTCCCGGTCGGCGCGCGCGAGCCGTTCCGGAACCAGGTCGATGCCGAACACACGCTCCGCCCCGCGTGCCTTGGCGATCCGGCAGGCCATGTCGCCGATCGGGCCGAGGCCGAGGACGGCGAGGGTGCCGCCGGGAGGGACGGCGGCGTACTCGACGGCCTGCCAGGCGGTGGGCAGTACGTCGGAGAGGTAGACGAAGCGGTCGTCCGGCGGGCCCTCGGGCACCTTCATCGGCCCGAACTGCGCCTGCGGCACGCGCAGGTACTCGGCCTGGGCGCCGGGCACGGCGCCGTACAGGCGGGTGTAGCCGAACAGGGCGGCGCCCATTCCCTCGGCGGTGACCTGGGTGGTCTCGCACTGGGTCGGCAGGCCGGTCAGACACATCCAGCAGTTGCCGCAGGCGATCTGGAACGGCACCACGACCCGGTCCCCGGCGCTGAGGTCCGGCACCCCGGGGCCGACCTCCTCGACGATGCCGATCGGCTCGTGTCCGAGGATGTCGCCGGGCGTCATGAACGGGGTGAGCACCTCGTACAGGTGCAGGTCCGAGCCGCACAGTCCGGTGGACGTGATGCGGATGACGGCGTCGGTGGGCTCTTCGATCCGCGGGTCGGGCACGTCCTCGACCCGGACGTCCCGCCTGCCCTGCCAGGTGACTGCCTTCATGAGGTCGCCCTCCCTCGGTAGCGTGGGCGATTCGCGGTGGCGCCCGGGTACCCGCGCCCACCAGCACCGAACCCCGCGCGCCAGGCCCGGCCGGCCGTTGCCCGAACCCCTGCTTCGCCCGTCACCTCCCACGCCCGCCACCGTCACGCCCCGCGGCCCAGCCATGGCCACCGCCACGGTCCGCCGGCGTCACCGCCACTGCACAGCCCCCGGCTCGCCCGCCTCGCCGGCGCCCGTCAGGGTCATCTCCGGAGCCCGAACGGCCCACGCACCGCGCATGACCGTAAGCGTTCGGGTATGGCCAGCGATGACCCGATGAACGCACAATCGGACAAACGAACGGGGTGGCCACGGTGGGCATCAGACACGGAGCGCGCACGCGGCGCGGGGCGCTGGGCACAGCCGCGCTGGCGGTCTCGCTGACCGTCTCCCTCACAGCCGGCTGTACCCACCACGGCCGTGCCGACGACCGCGCGCCACAGAACACCCCGGCGCCCGCGGCCCCCACGACGCCGTCGGCTCCGGCGCCCTCGGACACGGCGGCCGGTTCCCCCCTCGCCGTGAAGATCGACAACGTGCCCGCGGCGCGCCCGCAGACCGGGCTCGACGCGGCGGATGTGGTGTACGCCGAGCAGGTGGAGGGCGGCCTGAGCCGGCTGATGGCGGTGTACGCGACCAGGCTCCCGCAGACCGTCGGACCGGTGCGCAGCGCCCGCGAGTCCGATCTGGAACTGCTGCGCCAGTTCCAGCGGCCGACGCTCGCCTTCTCCGGCGCCCAGCACAAGCTGCTCCCGCTGATCCACAGGGCGCCGCTGCGACCGGAGTCCCCCGACCGGGCCCCCGCCGCCTACTACCGGGGCACCGCCAAGGCCGCCCCGCACAACCTCTATCTGCACCCCGCCAAGCTGCTGCCCTCCGCCCCGGGCAGGGCGGCCCTGACGACCGGCTTCAGCTACGGCCCGGCCCCGGCCGGCGGCACCCCCACGGCCGCGCGCACCGTCCGCTACCCGGCCGCCCGCTTCACCTTCACCTGGTCCGCCGAGCGGCACCGCTGGCTGGTCGCGATGGACGGCACGCCCACGGTGACGACGGACGGCGCCCGGGTGGCGCCGGCGACGGTCGTCGTGCAGTACGTGCGGATCCGGTCCTCCCGCTACCACGACGTGCTCGGCAACCACACGCCGTACACCGTGACGGTCGGCTCGGGGAAGGCGCAGGTGCTGCGCGACGGCCGGTCCTTCGACGCCGCCTGGTCACGGCCGGCCGCGACTGGCGGTACGACGTTCACCGCGGCGGACGGCAGCCCGGTGAACTTCGCCGACGGCCAGGTGTGGGTGGTCTTCGCACCGGCGCCGTGAGCTCCCGTACCGGCCCGGTCAGCCCCGTGCGGCCAGCGGTTCGGCCGGGTTGCGCAGGCCTTCCGCGGCGTCCGCGACCCGGCGGATCAGGTCGAGGAACACGGTCTGTTCCTCGGCGGACAGCGGCGCCAGGAAGACCTGGTTCATCCGGGCGGTGCGCACGGTCAGCTTGCGGTGGGTGCGCAGGCCGTCGTCGGTCAGGCGGAGCAGGAAGCGCCGGCCGTCCTCCGGGTCGCGCGTCTTGGTCAGCAGCCCCCGGCGCCCGAGCCGGCTGATGACCTCCGCGATGGTCGAGCGGTCCAGGCCCACCCGCTCCCCCACGGTCCGCTGGTCGAGGCCCGGTTCGGCGACGAGCGCGTTCATGACCGCGAACTGCGGCGAGGTGATCTCCTCGGAGACCATCGTGTTCCACAGCAGGTAGTGCGCCTGCTGCAGCCGCCGGGCCAGGTGCCCGGGATGGGTGGTGAGGTCCACCGCGGCCATGTGCGCTCCCCTGATCAGTTCGTTGGTGCACTGAACAATACCCGTCGACCAGGCCGCCTGTCTTCCATGCGAAATGCAAAGAGTCCATGTCTTGACGGGCATCGCCTCCGGTGGCAGCGTGTGGAAGACCTCGCTGAAATACTCAGTGCGCTGATTAATAGCGAAGAGATGGGGCTTCACGGATGGACAAGGTGGTCGCCACGGCCCTGGAGGCGGTGGCCGATGTGCCGGACGGCGCGTCCCTCGCGGTCGGCGGGTTCGGACTGAGCGGTGTGCCGAACGTGCTGATCCAGGCGTTGTACAAGCGCGGGGTCGGCGGTCTCTCGGTCGTCTCCAACAACTGCGGGGCGATGGAGACGGGTCTCGCGGTACTGCTGGCCGCGGGGCGGATCGGCCGGGTGACCGGCTCCTACATCGGCGGCAACAAGGAGTTCGCCCGCCAGTACCTGGGCGGTGAGCTGGAGCTGGAGCTGATCCCGCAGGGCACGCTGGCCGAGCGGCTGCGCGCGGGCGGCGCCGGCATCCCCGCCTTCTACACCCCGGCCGGAGTCGGTACCCAGGTCGCCGAGGGCGGGCTGCCGTGGCGCTACGACGGCGAGGGCGGCGTCGCTCTGGCCTCGCCACCGAAGGAGGTGCGGGAGTTCGACGGTGTCGAGTACGTCCTGGAGCGCGCCATCCGCACCGACTTCGCGCTGGTCAGGGCGGCGAAGGGCGACCGGCACGGGAACCTTGTCTTCAACAAGTCCTCCCGCAACTTCAACCCCCTGGCCGCCATGGCGGGGAAGGTCGCGATCGCCGAGGTGGAGGAGCTCGTCGAGCCCGGCGAGATCGACCCGGACGCGGTGCACCTGCCGGGCGTCTTCGTGCAGCGGGTGGTGGCCCTGACCGCCGAGCAGGCGGCGGACAAGCGGATCGAGCGGCGGACGGTGAGCAGCTGATGGCCTGGACACGCGAGGAGATCGCCGCCCGCGCGGCCCGGGAGCTGCGCGACGGCCAGTACGTCAACCTCGGCATCGGCCTGCCCACGCTGATCCCCAACCACCTGCCGCCGGGTGTGGAGGTGGTCCTGGAGTCGGAGAACGGCATCCTGGGCACGGGCCCTTACCCGGCCGAGCAGCAGGTCGACGCGGATCTGATCAACGCGGGCAAGGAGACCGTGACGGTCCTGCCGGGCGCGTCCTTCTTCGACTCGGCGCTGTCCTTCGCGATGATCCGTGGTGGACACATCGACGTGGCCGTGCTCGGCGCGATGCAGGTCTCCGCCGGCGGCGACCTGGCCAACTGGGCCGTGCCGGGCAAGCTGGTCACCGGGATCGGCGGCGCGATGGACCTGGTGCACGGCGCGCGTCAGGTGATCGTGGTGATGACCCACACCGCCAAGGACGGCTCACCGAAGATCCTCGAGGAGTGCACACTGCCGCTCACCGGCAAGGCCTGTGTGAACCGGGTCATCACCGACCTTGCGGTGCTGGACGTCACGGAGGCGGGGCTCGTCCTGGTGGAGACCGCGCCGGGGGTGTCCGTCGAGGACGTGGTCATCAGGACCGACGCCGAAATGAGGATCGGGGAGAACGTGCTGTGAACCCTGTCTACATCGTGGACGCCGTCCGCACTCCGATCGGCCGTTACAACGGCGGGCTGTCCGCCGTCCGCCCCGACGACCTGGCCGCCCACACCATCCGCGAACTCCTCGCCCGCACACCGGGTCTGGACCCGGCCCGGATCGAGGACGTCTGCTTCGGAAACGCCAACGGCGCCGGCGAGGAGAACCGCAACGTGGCCCGCATGGCCGCCCTCCTCGCCGGTCTGCCGACCTCCGTGCCGGGCGTGACCGTCAACCGGCTGTGTGCCTCCGGCCTGGAGGCGGTGATCCAGGCGGCCCGCGCCATCGCCGTCGGCGACGCCCACATCGCCCTGGCCGGTGGTGTGGAGTCGATGACCCGGGCGCCGTACGTCCTGCCGAAGAGCGACAGGGCCTTCCCGGCGGGCCACGCCGAGCTGTACTCCACCACGCTGGGCTGGCGGATGGTCAACCCGGAGATGGACCCGCAGTGGACCGTCCCGCTCGGCGAGTCCGCCGAACTCATCGCCGACAAGCACAGGATCAGCCGTGCGCAGCAGGACGAGTTCGCCCTCGCCTCGCACCGCAAGGCGGCCGCCGCCCGGGAACAGGGCCTCTTCGACGCCGAGTCGGCTCCCGTGCCGGTCCCCCGGCGCAAGGGCGACCCGGTGCTCTTCGCCGCCGACGAATGCGTACGACCGGACGCCTCCCTGGACACGATGGCCAAGCTCAGGCCGTCCTTCCGGAAGGACGGCGGCACGGTCACCGCGGGCAACGCCTCCCCGCTCAACGACGGCGCCGCCGCCCTGCTCCTGGCCGACGAGGAGGGCCTGAGGGCCACCGGCCGCGAACCCCTCGCCCGGATCTCCTCGACCGGCGTCCACGCCGTCGACCCGCACTACTTCGGCCTCGCCCCCGTCGAGGCCGTCAACCGCGCGCTCGCCAAGGCGGGCAAGGGATTCGACGACCTGTCCGTCCTGGAACTGAACGAGGCGTTCGCCGCCCAGGTCCTGGGCTGTGTGGCCGAGTGGCCCGAGTTCGACCCGGCGATCCTCAACCCCCAGGGCGGCGCCATCGCGCTCGGCCACCCGCTCGGCGCCTCCGGCGCCCGGCTCGCCGGCACGGTCGCCCACCAGCTCGCCCGGCGCGGCTCCGGCACCGGCGTGGCCACCCTCTGCATCGGCGTGGGCCAGGGCCTCGCCCTCGTACTGGAACGCTGAGGACTCGTCCTCGAACGTCAAGGAAGCGTCAGGTATCCCCATGACTCTCACCCAGCAGGACATCGACCAGGAGATCGCCGCCGAGCACGCCGCGTACGAGAAGCGCGTCGCCGACGGCGCACCCGTCGAGCACCACCCGCGCCGCGACTACGCGCCGTACCGTTCCTCCGTGCTCCGCCACCCCAAGCAGCCCCTGGTCGCCATCGACACCGCCCGGGACCCGGAACTGGTGGAGCTGCACTCCCCCGCCTTCGGGGAGCGCGACATCACCGGGATCGACAACGACCTCACCCGGCACCACCGAGGCGAGCCGATCGGTGAGCGGATCACCGTGTCCGGGCGGCTGCTGGACCGTGCCGGGCGCCCGGTGCGCGGCCAGCTGGTCGAGATCTGGCAGGCCAACTCGGCCGGCCGCTACGCCCACCAGCGCGAGCAGCACGACGCCCCGCTCGACCCGAACTTCACCGGCGTCGGCCGCACCCTCACCGACGCCGAGGGCCGCTACCACTTCACCACCATCCAGCCCGGCCCCTACCCGTGGCGCAACCATGTCAACGCCTGGCGCCCGGCCCACATCCACTTCTCGGTGTTCGGCACGGCGTTCACGCAGCGGCTGGTGACGCAGATGTACTTCCCCAACGACCCGCTCTTCCCGTACGACCCGATCCTGCAGTCGGTGACGGACGACGCGGCGCGGCAGCGGCTGGTCGCCACCTACGACCACAGCCTGTCGGTGCCGGAGTTCTCGCTCGGCTACCACTGGGACATCGTGCTCGACGGCCCCGTCGCCACCTGGATCGAGGAAGGACGCTGACCGCCATGACGAAGACCGACACGAGCAGCCCGGAGCAGGTGCTGCCCACCCCCTCCCACACGGTCGGCCCCTTCTACGGCTACGCCCTGCCCTTCCGCGGCGGCGAGGAGATCGCCCCGCTCGGCCACCCGGACACCATCACCGTGCACGGGTACGTCCTCGACGGCGAGGGCAATCCGCTGCCGGACGCGCTCGTCGAGGTGTGGGGGCCGCGCCCCGACGGGACGGTCCCGCAGGTCGACGGCTCCATCCGGCGCGACCCGGCCACCGGCGGGTATCTCGGCCGCAACGGCGTGGAGTTCACCGGCTGGGGGCGTATCCAGACGGACGCCGACGGCCACTGGTACGCGCGCACGCTGCGTCCCGGCGCACGCGGCGGGAACGCGCCGTACCTGAGTGTCTGCGTCTTCGCGCGCGGCCTGCTCGTCCACCTGTTCACCCGCGTCTACCTGCCGGGCGACGAGGCCGCGCTCGCCGCCGACCCGCTGCTCACCCGGGTGGGCGACCGGCGCGACACGCTGATCGCCGCCGAGGAGGGTCCGGGCACCTACCGTTTCGACATCCGCCTTCAGGGCGAAGGCGAGACGGTCTTCCTGGAGTTCCAGTGACATCTGCGCCCCCTCCGTACGCCGACACCGGTCTGCTCGCACCCGAGTGGGCGCTGTCGGACGCCGCGACCGAGACCGGTGACCACGCGTATCTGCGGGCGCTGCTCGACGCCGAGGCCGCGCTGACCCGGGCGCAGGCCGCACTCGGGCTCGCCCCGGCCGAGGCCGCCGCGGCGGTGACCGAGGCGGCCGCCCCGGAGCGGTTCGACCTCCGCGGTCTGGCCGCGCGGACCCCGGCCGGCGGCAACCCGGTCATCCCGCTGGTCGCCGACCTGACGCGAGGGGTCGGCGAGGAGTACGGCCCCTACGTCCACCGGGGTGCCACCAGCCAGGACATCATGGACACGGCGACGATGCTGGTGGCCGCGCGCACCCTCGGCCTGGTGCTCGCCGACCTGGGCCGCGCCGAGCGGGCGCTGGCCGCACTCGCCGCCGGGCACCGGGAGACGGTGATGCCCGGACGGACGCTCACCCAGCACGCCGTACCGACCACGTTCGGGCTGAAGGCGGCCGGCTGGCGCTCGCTGGTCCTGGACGCGCGGGACCGCGTCACCCGGGTGCGGGACACGCTCCCCGCCCAACTCGGCGGCGCGGCCGGGACCTTGGCCGCCTTCCAGGCGTACGGCGCCCAGGACGCCACGGCGCTGACGGCGGCGTATGCCCGCGAAGTCGGCCTCGCCGCACCGGCGTTGCCCTGGCACACGCTGCGCACGCCGATCGCCGACCTGGCGGGGTGCCTGGCCTTCGCCGCGGGGGCGCTGGGCAAGCTCGCCGTGGATGTGCTGACGCTCTCGCGCACCGAGATCGGCGAGGTGAACGAGGGCAGCGGCGGCGGCTCGTCGGCCATGCCGCACAAGGCCAACCCGGTGCGCGCCACGCTCCTCCTGGCCACCGCACGGCGTGCCCCCCAGCTCGCCGCGACGCTGTACGGCTCCCTCGCGGCCGAGGACGAGCGGCCGGCCGGCGCCTGGCACGCCGAGTGGGAGCCGCTGCGCGACCTGCTCCGGCTGGCGGGCGGCGCGGCCGCCCACGCGGCCGAGCTGGCCGAGGGCCTGCGCGTACATCCCGCCGCGATGCGCCGGAACCTCGGCATCACCCGGGGCCTGATCGTGTCCGAGCGGCTGTCCGCCGCCCTCAGCCCCGTCCTCGGCCGTGCGCGTGCCAAGGAGCTGCTGACCCAACTGGCCCGCCGTGCACACGCCGAGGACCGGCCGCTGCGCGAACTCCTCGCGGAACAAGTCGAGTTGAAGGACATCGACGTGGACGACCTGTGCTCCCCCACCCACTACACCGGCTTCGCCGGAACCCTCACCGACCGTGCCCTGGAGCGACGTTGACCGAGAAACTCCTCAACCACCTGGCGGAAGGCCCGGTCTCGGCGCCCCCGCTGCTGCTGGGGCCGTCGCTCGGCACCTCGTACGCCCTGTGGGACGCGGTCGCGCCCGAGCTGTCGGCCGCCCACCGCGTGGTGCGCTGGGACCTGCCCGGTCACGGCGGTTCGGCGCCGGAGCTGATCGGACCGGGAGCGACCGTCGGCGACCTCGCCGCGCTGGTGCTGGCCCTCGCCGACGCGCTCGGCATCGACCGGTTCGCCTACGCGGGCGTCTCCCTCGGCGGCGCCGTCGGCCTCCACCTGGCCGTGCACCACCCCGAGCGGCTGACCTCCCTGGCCGTGCTGTGTTCCTCCGCCCACTTCGGTGGCGGCACGGCCTGGCGGGAGCGGGCGGGGCGGGTGCGCCGCGAGGGCGTGGAGTGGCTGGTGGAGAGCGCCGACGCACGCTGGTTCACGCCGGGGTTCACCGTCCCGAGGCTGGTCCGGGACCACCGGGAGGCCGATCCGGAGGCGTACGCGGCCTGTTGCGACGCGCTCGCCGCGTTCGACCTGCGCGACCGGCTCGGCGACATCGCCGTACCGACCCTGCTGGTGGCGGGCCGGCAGGACCCCGCGACGCCCCCCGCGCATCTGCGGGAGATCGCCGACGCGGTGCCCGGCTCGGCGCTGGTGGAGCTGCCCGGCGCCTCCCATCTGGCGCCCGCCGAGTGCCCGCGGGCCGTGCTGACGGCGCTGCGCACCCAGCTCGACGGGCCGCCGGCCAGCGGGATGGCGGTGCGCCGGGAGGTGCTGGGCGACGCCCACGTGGACCGGGCGCAGGCCCGGCAGACCCCGTTCACCGGCCGGTTCCAGGACTTCATCTCCCGCTACGCCTGGGGCGAGATCTGGACCGATCCGACGCTGTCCCGGCGCGAGCGCAGCATGATCACGCTGACCGCGCTGGTCGCCCACGGCCACCACGACGAGCTGGCGATGCACGTACGGGCGGCGCGGCGCAACGGGCTGACCCCCGGGGAGATCGGCGCGGTGCTGCTGCAGACCGCCGTCTACTGCGGGGTGCCGGCCGCCAACTCCGCGTTCGCGACCGCCCAGCGGGTGCTCGACGAGGAGGACGGCGAAGGAGGGTGACCCTGCGGGTCGTAGCTTCAGCAGCACCTCCCTCACGGCGGCGGACCGCGCCTAGGGTGGGACCATGTCCACCATTCTGATCACCGGCGCCACCTCGGGACTGGGCCGGTACGTGGCCTTCGAACTGGTCCGTGCCGGCCATGTCGTCCTCGCCCACGGCCGCGACCGGCAGCGCACCGAGCGGCTGGTCGCGGAGCTGAGCACGGAGGGCGAGGCCGAGGGGTTCGTCGCCGACCTGGCCCGTCTCGCCGAGGTGCGCGAACTGGGCGCCCGGGTCGCCGAGGCCCGTCCCGAACTCGACGTGCTGATCAACAACGCGGGGGCCGGTGGCGGCACGCCCGGCTCCGGGCGGGAGCTGAGCGCCGACGGGCACGAGCTGCGGCTCGCGGTGAACTATCTCGCGCCGGTCGTCCTCACCCGGTCCCTGCTGCCGGTGCTGCGCGCCAACACGCCGGCCCGGATCGTGAACGTCGGCTCGGCCGGCCAGGAACCCCTCGACGTCACCGACCCGGAACTCACGCACGGCTACAGCGGGATGTCGGCGTACTGCCGCAGCAAGTTCGCCCTGGCCGCGCACACCTTCACGCTCGCCGAGGAACTGGCGGACAGCGGGGTGTCGGTGAACGTCCTGCACCCCGCGACCTTCATGGACACGGCGATGGTCCGCGAGAGCGGGATCGCCCCGTGGAGCTCGGTCGCGGACGGCGCGGCGGGCGTACTGGCCCTGGCCACCGGGGAGTCGGGCAGCGGCGGCTACTTCGACGGGACGCGGCGGGCCCGGGCGCACGAGGAGACGTACGACCCGGAGGTCCGCAAGCGCCTGGCGACGGTGACGGAGCAGCTGCTCGCGGTGTGAGGTCTCCCGAACCGGGCTACCGCAGCCCCCGCCCCGTCTCCAGCACCTCCCTCGCCCGGTCCGCCAGTCCCTCCGCGCCGCACGCCCGGGCCAGGTCCAGACCGCGGCCCAGCTCCGTGACGGAGCGGGCGGCGATGCCGTACTCGACGCGGGCCGCCGCGTGTTCGTACTGGCAGGGTGAGGCCTCCAGGTAGGTGACGGCCCGGGCGGCGAGCTGGACGGCGCGCCCGCCGGTCTCCAGGGCGGCGGCGCAGCGCAGGGCCTCGCCGATGGCGGTGTCCGTGCCGAAGCGTTCGGCCTGCCGGCGGGCGTCGGCGGCGAGCTGTGCGGCCCGCTCCGGGTCACGGTCGGCGAGAGCCCTGGCGAGGTCGACCGACCAGGGCGAGAGGACCGGGTTGTGGCCGCCGCGCGAGGCGGCGATCTTCTCGGCGGCCTCCAGCTCGTGGACGCCCTCCTCGGTGCGGCCGACGGCGAGCAGCAGCCGGCCGCGTACGCAGCGGATGTCGGGCAGCACGATCGTGGAGGGGTAGGGCGGCGCGAAGCCGTACTGCTCGGCGATGGACCAGGCCTCGTCGATACGGCCGCGGGCCAGCAGGGTGTCGACCAGTCCGCAGGTCGCCGACCAGTACAGCGGCAGGCGGCGGCCGACGCGTTCGGCGAGGACCAGGGCCTCGCGCAGGGTGGACTCGGCGTCGCGCAGCCGGCCCTGCCTGCGGTAGGCGAGCCCGAGGAAGGCGTTGGCGAGGGAGAGGTGGCCGCCGCGCCAGCCGGCACCGGTGTAGACGCGCAGGGCCTCGGCGAAGAGACTCTCGGCGCGGTCGAGCCGGTCGGCGTAGGCGTATGCGCTGCCGAGCATCATCAGCAGCTCGATGCCCCATTCGGGGTCGGTCCAGCCGAGGCCGGGGGCGAGCCGGCCGTTGACGAGGGCGCGGTCGCACTGTTCGAGCACCTCGTCGGCACTCTCGCCGTGGGTCATGGCGTCGAAGCCGCGCAGGATGAGCAGGGCGCGTTCGGAGTTGTCGCGGCCGGTGCAGGTGCTCGCGAGTTCGGCGAGGCGCCGGGAGCGGGCCGGGGAGACGGTCTCGCCGTGGATGCCCTCCCACATGAACTGCACGGCCTGCAGCCGCATCTTCACGGATCCGGGTTCGTGCCGGGCCGCCTCGGCCTCGACCGTGCGGACGGCCTCCTCCAGCTGGTCGTTGTGGAGCAGCGCCTGGGAGAGCCGGACCACCGCGTCGACCCGCCGCTCGCCGTCGAGTCCGGGCATGCCGAGCGCGAACTGCAGGTGGTCGATGGTGACGGCGGGTGCCGTGAGCAGGGTGGCGCAGCCCAGTTCGTACAGGACGTGGGCGTGGACCTCGGGGAGCGGCGGCTCCTGCAGGGCGCGTTCGAGGCAGGTGCGGGCCGCGTCGGGCGCGCCGACGGCGAGGTGTTCGCGGGCGGCCTCGCGCAGCTGCTCCACGAGTTCCTCGTCGCCGTCGGGGTGCACCTTCAGCAGGTGCCGGGCGGCCTGGGCGGCGCCGCGTCCCAGCTCGGTGATGATCTGCGCGGCGACTCCGTGCATGGCCGTGCACACGCCGGAGGGGATGGAGTTGTAGACGGTGGTGGCGATGACCGGGTGGACGAACTCCAGCTCGCCCTCCTCGCGTTCACGGCCGGCCGTGGGCTCCGGTTCGGTGAGGATGCGGGCGGTGCGGAGCAGCTCGGCGCTGTGCCGTGCGACGGACTCGTCCATGGTGGCGAGGCGGGCGACCATGTCGACGGTGATGCCGGTGCCCAGGATGGCGGCCGCCCAGGCGAACTGGGTGGCCTCCAGACCGAGCCCCTTGAGGCGGTCGACCAGTCCGCCGCCGCGGGCGGCACGGTTGAGGGCGCGCAGTTCGCCGGCCCGCGCCTCGACCGGCTGCAGTTCGCTGTCCCGCACCTTGGCGAGGAGTTCGGTGGTCTCGTAGGGGTTGCCCCCGGTGACGGCCCAGACCTCGCGGCAGAACGCGTCGTCGGCGTGGCGGCCGAGGGCGGCCCGGGTGAGGCCCGCCGCGGCGTCGGGGGTGAGGGCCCTGAGGGTGGTGACGGGGCGGCCCGCGGCGGCGGTCACCGCGTCGAGGTGGCGGGCGCTGTCGCCGCTGACCTCGCCCGGACGGCGGGCGACCACGACGAGGACGGAGAGGTCGTCCAGGCGTTCGGCGAACGCGGCGAGCCAGCGCAGGGTCTCCTGGTCGGCCCAGTGCGCGTCGTCGATCAGCAGCACCAGCGGCCACTCGCGGCGGGCGAGCCGGCGCACCGCGGCGACGAGTCCGTCGCACACGTACTGCGGGTCGGCGCTGCCCTCCTGCGGATCCGCTATGCCGAGGGCGGGTCCGGCGATGTCGTACCAGTCGCCGAGGTACTCGCGGGCCTCCTCGGGCAGTAACGACAGCAGGGCGGGCTGGAGCAGTTGCCGCACCACGTTGAACGGGACGGACTTCAGGGTCTCGGCGCCGCGCGCGGACCACACGACGCAGCCGCGGCGTTCGGCGATGCGGCGTGTCTCGGCCAGCAGCGCGGTCTTGCCGACTCCCGCCTCGCCGCGGAAGACCAGCAGGCTGCCCGCGGACGACTGGTCGGCGCACAGGAGGTCGAGTGCCTGTGCGACGGTGGCGATCTCCGCGTCCCGCTCCCACAGGGAAGCCGAGGCGGCCGTCGGCGGCCGTCCCTCCGTCATCCCGTTACCTCCCCAGGTCGCCCGAATGATGTACGGAACATGAGCGTAGCCGTCCGGTGGGAGGCGTGGTGACCGGTCGGGGCAGCTGTTGCCCCGGCGGGTGAAAGTGGGTGCGGGCAGGCGACGCGCACCCGGCCCGAACAGCCGGTCCACAGCGGACGGACCGTCAACCTCGCCTGGGGCGGGGCGGGTTCCGGGCGGGCGTGGTGGCGGCCGGTTTCGCCGGGCGCCCTGGTTCGAGTGGCAGGAGGTGCAGGAGCCCGGTGTCCACGGCCTTCCGGGGCAGGACGTCGGCGACCGGGGGGCCGTAGGCGAGCAGTGGGAAAAATCCTGGTGCCGAAATGTCCGGTCCGGTCGATTGGCGGCGGATCCTCTCATCACACTTTCACCGTCGCCTCATACGGTGGGTTCATGACGCAGGTGACTCCCCCCGGGTGGTACCCCGACCCCGGGCAGACGAACGACGGTCCGCCCACCGAGCGCTGGTGGGACGGCAAGGCCTGGACGGACCAGACCCGCCCCGCCGGGACGGCCGCCACGTGGGGTCCCCCGACACAGCCGCCGCCCGCCGGCGGCCCGCACCCGGCGGCGCCCACGGCCCCCGCCTACGGCGCGCAGCCCGGGTACCCGGCGTATCCGGGCTACCCCGCCCCGCCGCCGAGCGGGTCCCGGCGCCGTGTGCGCACGGGGGTGGCCGTCGCGGTGGCGACCACGGTACTGGCGAGCATCGCGCTCGGCGCGTGGGCCCTGACCGAGGATCCCGGCGGCGGCAGTGCCGACCGGGCCGGGTCGCGGCAGGGCGCGGCGGGCGGACAGGACGGTGGTGCGGGCGGCGGTTTCGGCGGTCAGGGAGGGTCCGGGGGCTCGGGGGGCTCGGGCGGTCCCGGTGGGTCCGGTGGGGCCTCGCCGTCGCCGAACCAGTCCGAGGCTCCGAAGGTCAAGGGCGGCGGCACGGTACCGGACCCGGTCAACGGCATCACTCTTCCGGTGCCGAAGGGCTGGACCGGGCAGACGATCAGCGTCGGCGCGCAGGTGACCTCCGACGACTCCTACAAGTGCCCGGGCGACTCCAGCCAGACCTGCACCGCGGGCGGCGCCTACACGGCTCCGGCCCAGGCGCTGCGCATCGCGGGCGACACGGCCGAGAAGGTCGCCGAGGCGGACATCGCGGCCAACGCCAAGGAGTCCTACGGCGGGACCACCTACGGCAGCATCACCTCGCACCAGGTGCTGGGCTCCGGCGCGGTGACGGTGGCCGGGCAGAAGGGGTACATGGTGCGCTGGAAGGCGGTCACCAGCAAGGGCGCCGACGGCTATGTCGAGTCGGTCGCCTTCCCCTCCCCCGACGACGCCCAGCAGATCGTGGTGGTGCGCTTCGGCGTCGACGTCGGCCAGGACGCATCGGTCATCGACGAGATCCTCAGGGGGATCAAGGTGTCGTCCGGCGGCGGGAACGGCCAGGACGTGTGATCCGTGGCCGCCGGGACGCGATCCGGCCGGCGGCCCCCGGACGTGATGCGGCCGGGTGGGGCGCCCCTCCGCTCAAGAGGAACCCCACCCGGCCGGGGGGTGCGCGCCGCCCCCGTCCCCACGGTGCGGCGCCGGCAGGTCGCCGTTCAGTCATCCCGTGAACGGCGGCCTGGGTCTCAGGTCAGCCCGAGTGCGGGCAGTACGGCGGCCTCCACGAACCCGGTGAGATAGTCGCTGTCGGCGTACTGGCCGCAGAGCACCGGCCGGACGCGCAGCACTCCGAACATCATGGCCGGGACGTAGTCCAGCGCCGGATGCCCGGCCCGGACCTCGCCCCGGGCCACGCCCCGCGCGAGCATCTCCTGCAGCGCGGCGATCTCCGGATACACCAGTGCCTCGCGCAGTGCCTCGGCCAGTTCGTGGTCCGCGGTCACCGCGGGCCCCAGCGCCTGGAGCAGCTTGGTGTCCTTGCCGGACCAGTCCCCCACGGTCCGTGCGGCCTGGCGCAGGTCCTCGGCGAGCGATCCGGTGTCGATGCCGGCGAACCTCACCCGGCGGTTGGCGCGCAGCGCGGCCGCGACGAACTGGGGCTTGGTCTTCCACTGCCGGTAGAGCGTGGACTTGCTGCACCGGGTGCTGGCGGCGACGCCCTCCATGGTCACGGACTCGTAGCCGCATTCGCGGATCTGCTCGAGCACGGCGTCGAAGAACTCCCGCTCACGCTCGGGCGTGATCTTGGAGCGGCGCGAGGCGACGACCGTCTCCGGTGCGTCCGCGGCCTGCGACGTCATGCGGTGCTTCCCCTCACTCGTGTCCGGTGGGCCGTCGGCGCACGCCCCGCTCAAGCGTTTCTCCAGCGGCGCGGTCGACCCTTCTCCAGTGTGTCGTACCTCAACCGATACGCAAGTGTACCGGTACTCGACCGTATCGGTACACTGGCGTATCGGTACGATGACGTATCGATGAGCTCGGTCCAGGGGGCCGGGGCTCGTCCGCACCACCACACGCACGACCGTCAGCGAAGGGGCCGGGGGATGAACGCCCGAACCGAGCCTGCAGAGGCAGCAGCGGAGCCGCCGGACGCCCTGGCGCGCCCGGCGCTCATACGTGAGCTTCTGCTGGTCGCGGGACTCTTCCTCGTCTACAAGCTCGGCCGGCAACTGGCCACCGGGCACACCGCGAACGCCCTGCACAACGCCCACCGCGTGTGGGACCTGGAGCGGGCACTGCACCTCCCCCGCGAGAACGCCGTACAGTCCGCACTGCTGCACGGCGACACCCTCGTCCACCTGGCGAACACCTACTACGCCACCGTCCACTTCCCGGCGACGCTCGCCTTCCTGGTCTGGCTGTACCTCAGACGGCCCGCGCACTACGTGTGGGCCCGCCGGGTCCTCGCGGTCGTCACCACGGCCGCGCTGGTGCTGCCCTTCACGTTCCCGCTGGCCCCGCCGCGGATGCTGGCCGGTACCGGCCTGGTGGACACCGCACGGGTCTACGGCCCGGACGTGTACGGCCCGCCGTCCAGCGACCATCTGTCCAACCAGTTCGCGGCGATGCCGTCGCTGCACTTCGGCTGGGCGCTGATGGTGGCGATCGGCCTGATCGCGGCCACCCGGTCCCGGTACCGCGGGCTGTGGCTGCTGCACCCGCTGATCACGCTGCTGGTGATCGTGGGCACGGCGAACCACTACTGGCTCGACGCCGTCGTCGCGACGGCCATGCTCGGCGTCGCCCTCGCCGTGATCCGTCCGCCGCACCGGACCGCCGGCACGGCGGACCGCGGCGCCGGCCGGCTCGCGCCGCGCGAGCCCGTCCTGGCGGGAGCGGCCCGATGAGCGCCGCCGCCGTGATCGCCGTCGCCCTCTCCCTGATCTCGGCGATCGCCTACGCGCTGGCCGCCGTCGCCCAGGAACGCCTCGCCTCCCGCACCACCGGCACCGGCCTGCTCCGGCTGCTCGGCACCGGCGCCTGGTGGTCGGCGGTCGGCCTGAACGCGGCCGCCGCCCTTCTGCACGTCATCGCCCTCAAGTACGGCCCGCTCACCCTCGTCCAGCCGCTCGGCGCGCTCACCCTGGTCGCGGCCGTACCGCTCGGCGCGCGGGCGGCGGGGCGCCGGGTCAGCGCGGTGGAGTGGCGCGGTACGGCGCTGACGCTGCTCGGGCTCGCCGCGCTGCTCGTCACCGCCTCCGGTCCGGCGCCCGCACGGGTGCTGTCGCTGACCGAGGCACTGGCCGTCGCCGGTACGACCGCGGCCGCGATCGGCATGCTCTCCCGGCCCGGCGCCCGGCCGGGCCTCAGGCACGCCACGGCGTCCGGCTTCGCCTCCGGTGTCGCCTCGGCGCTGACCCAGACGGTGACCGTGGCGGCCACGGACCGCACGGGCCCGGTCCTGAGCACCGAGGTCGTCGTGGTCGCCGTACTCGTCGCCGCGTTCGCCGTCGGCGGGCTGCTGCTCTCCCAGACCGCCTACCGCGGCGGCCTCGGCGCGCCGCTGGCCGTGGTCACCCTCGCCAACCCGTTGGCCGCCGCGGTCATCGGCCTCACCCTGCTCGGCCAGGGCCTCCACGGCGGCCCGGCCGGCCTGCTGCTGGCGCTCGCCGGAGCGGGCCTGGCGTCCTGGGGAGTGGTGCTGCTGACCCGGGTCGCGCCGGAACCCGTGCCCGAGGACGACGACCACCCCGTGGCCGCGGTACTGGCCCTGGAGCCGGGCACGGCGACCGCCGAACCGGCCCTCGTGCCGCGGCAGCCGGAAGAGCCCGGACATCTCACGGCGCTCTGACTCCGGATGCGCCGGCACGACCCCGAACCCGTCACGGGGTGTGAGCGGTGACGGGCCGGATCACTCCGGGTGGGCCACAGCTTCCTTCTGCAGTTGCACCGCCGCCAGCAGGCTCAGCCTCGGCTCCGCCTGACGCAGTGCCTTCACCGCCGCGACCGAGGCGATGTCCCCCTCGAAGCCGACCGCGGCCAGCCGGGAGCGGACCCAACGGGCGCGCACCTGGCCCTCGGTGGCGGCCGCGGTGGACTCGACGAGTGCGGCGGCCCGTTCCAGGCCCGGGCGCTGCTCGGGCGATGCCTCGGCCAGCGCCGTGCGCAGGGCGACGGCGACCAGGTCCGCGTCCCGGATGACGGGCACGACGTCGTGCCTCTTGTTCAGTCCTGCGAAAACTGCCATGTGGATCATGGTGGCTTCCGCACCCTCCGCGTGGCAAAACACTTGAGGTTTCTCAGAGGCATCTCTCAGAGGCTCTTCTCAGCGGTCCGGCCGCCGGGGCCGCGCTTGACTTCGAGAGCACTCGAACTCGTAGCGTTCCGGACATGAGCACCGCACAGCACAAGATCGGCTCGGGTTTCGGCGCCACCAGCACCGCCGACGACGTCCTGCAGGGCATCGACCTGACGGGCAAGCTCGCCCTCGTCACCGGGGGTTACTCGGGCATCGGCCTCGAGACCACCCGTTCGCTCGTCAGGGCCGGCGCCCACGTGGTCGTGCCCGCTCGCCGCCCGGCCACCGCCGAGGGCGCGCTGGCCGGCCTTCCCGGCGTCGAGCTGGACGAACTGGACCTCGGCGACCTGGAGAGCGTGCGCGGCTTCGCCGAGCGGTTCCTCGCCTCGGGCCGGACCATCGACATGGTGATCGACAGCGCCGGGATCATGGCGTGTCCGGAGACCAGGGTCGGGCCGGGCTGGGAGGCCCAGTTCGCCACCAACCACCTCGGTCACTTCGCCCTCGTCAACCGTCTGTGGCCCGCGATCGCGCCGGGCGGTGCCCGGGTCGTCTCCGTCTCCTCCCGCGGCCACCACTTCTCCGGTATCCGCTGGGACGACGTCCACTGGCGGCGGGGCTACGACAAGTGGGAGGCGTACGGCCAGGCCAAGACCGCCAATGTCCTGTTCGCCGTCCAGCTCGACAGGCTCGGCCGCGACGCCGGTGTCCGTGCCTTCGCCCTGCACCCCGGCGGCATCATCACCCCGCTCCAACGGCACCTGCCCAAGGAGGAGATGATCCAGCGCGGCTGGATCGACGAGGACGGCAACGTGCTCGACCCCGAGGGCTTCAAGTCCCCGCAGCAGGGTGCGGCCACCCAGGTGTGGGCGGCGACCTCGCCGCAGCTCGACGGGCTCGGTGGCGTCTATCTGGAGGACTGCGACATCGCCGAGGTCGCGCCGGAGGGCGACGAGCGCGTCGGCGTCAAGGACTGGGCGATCGATCCGGAACAGGCCGCCCGGCTGTGGGAGCTCTCGGCGGAGCTGACCGGGGTGAACGCGTTCGCCGCCTAGCTCCGGGGCGTTCGGCCCCACCGCACGACAGCGGCCGGCACGCGTGCATCCCGCGCACCGGCCGCCATGGCCGCACCTGTGGTGCCGCGTGTCCTCCCCCGTCGGGGCCCGCTCAGTTCCAGCCCCGCGAGTCCTGCTTGAGCGCGGTGTCGACGGTCAGGGCCGTCGCCACCACGAGGCTCAGCAGCGGCTCGGGCAGCTGGTAGTGGATCTGCAGGACGTAGTTGTCCGCGGTCGTGAACAGCGTCTTGGCGAGGCCCTCCCAGGTCTTGGTGATCCGGGCGACCTCGTTGTCCGCATGGTCGACGATCGCGAAGTTCCACGCCCGCCAGTTCTCCGCCTTGATCGCGCCGACCTGCTGGCCGTTCGCGTTCATGGCGAAGTTGATCTTCCCGATCATGTTCTGCTGGACGATCTCGCCGACCGGCGAGCCGTCCGGACGCGTCACGACGACCCGGGACTTGAAGAACTTCGCGGGCCGGGTCAGCACCAGCTGCGGCTGGCCGTAGGCGTCACGGATCTCCAGCTTGTGGGTCATGAACTGGTCGAGGCTGGAGACGAAGCGCAGGATCTTCTTCAGCGCGCCCTGCCCGACCTCGGTGACCGAGCCGATGTCCCGGCCGTGCTGGTCCATGACCTTGTACTCGTTGGTGAGCTCGATCAGCTTGGCCTTCTGGTTCACCACCAGGACGGGCTCGGTGAAGAGGGTGCCGCCGCCGGGGCCGCCGGCCGCGACCCCGGCCTGCTGCTGCACCTGGCGCTGCACCTTGGGGTCGGCGGCCTGCGCCTGCGGGGCGCCGAACTGCTGGGCGGGCGCCTGCTGCTGCGGGACGCCGAACTGCTGCGGGGCGGTCTGCTGCTGCGGAACCTGACCGGCGGGCTGCTGCGCCGGGTTGGTGTGCTCGGTCCACTGCGTGCCGTCCCAGTAGCGGAGCGTCTGCGGCGCTCCGTGCGGATCCGGGTACCAGCCTGCCGGAGTGTTCGATTGCGTGGTCACCGGGGCACACTACCTTGATATGACCCGTACCTGACCAGTCCGCACGGAGCGGTGTTCATCGCCCGTTCACTCCGCGGCGATCGCCGGGTCGCTGACGCCGGGGTGACCGTTCTCGACATGGCCGGCGAAGCCGCGCAGGAACGCCGGGTCGGCCTCGCAGGTGACCGTCACGTCGTACCAGCGCTTGCTCGCCGTGAGGTCCACGGTGTGCCGGACGGTCGCGCCGGGCCGTACGGTCACCGTCGCCGGGGCACCGCCGTAGCCGCTGACGACCTTCAGCCTCACCGTGCCGGAGCCCTTGTTGGTGAAGGTGAGTTCCAGGTCGTCGCCCACGTGCCGCGCGGTCGCCTCCGGTCCCGCGGCCCCGCCCTTGCCCTTGAAGACGCGCAGGAAACCGTTGGGGCCGTGCACGGCGAGGTCGTGCACGCCGCCGGAGTAGGCCGAGTTCCAGGTGTCGGAGAGGGACTTGCCGGCCGCGGTGGTGTAGGTCCAGGGGCCGTCGGTGCGGTTGCCGGAGGTCACCAGGAAGGCGGTGCCCGCGTGCGCCCCCGAGGCGAACGTGAGCGTGAGGGTGCCGGCCGCGCTGTCCGCGGAACCGTCCACGACCGGGGCGTACTTCAGCGGGCGGGTGGGCCGGCTGCCGCGCTCCTGCCTGGGCAGGGCGGGGTGCGCGGGCGGCTTGGGCACGTAGTCCGGGTGCCGCTTGTGGTCCGGCGGCTCGTAGGCGGCCGTGGACGGCAGCGCCACCGGCTTGGTGTCCTTCCGGGAGAAGTCGAAGGCGCTGGTCAGGTCGCCGACGATCGCGCGGCGCCAGGGGGAGACGTTCGGCTCGTGCACACCGAAGCGGCGCTCGATGAACCGGATGATCGAGGTGTGGTCGAAGGTCTCCGAGCAGACGTAACCGCCCTTGCTCCACGGGGACACGACCAGCATCGGCACGCGCTGGCCGAGGCCGTAGGGGCCGCCGGCATGACTCGCGTCTCCCTTGTACAGGTCGAGGGAGGGGTCCACGGTCGACTTGCCCCGGTCGCCGGAGGCCGGCGGGAAGGGCGGGATGACGTGGTCGAAGAAGCCGTCGTTCTCGTCGTAGGTGATGAACAGCGCGGTCTTCCCCCACACCTCGGGGTCGGAGGTGAGCGCGTCCAGGACCTGGGAGACGTACCAGGCGCCGTAGTTGGCGGGCCAGTTGGGGTGCTCGGTGAAGGCCTCGGGGGCGACGATCCAGGAGACCTGCGGCAGCTTTCCGGCCTTGACGTCGGCCTTCAGCTGGTCGAAGAAGCCCTCGCCCTTGCGTGCGTCGGTGCCGGTGCGGGCCTTGTCGTACAGCGGGTCGCCGGGCGCCGCGTTGCGGTACTGGTTGAAGTAGAGCAGGGCGTTGTCGCCGTAGTTGCCGCGGTAGGCGTCCTGGATCCAGCCCCAGCCGCCGTTCGCGTCCAGGCCGTCGCCGACGTCCTGGTAGATCTTCCAGGAGACCCCCGCCTTCTCCAGGCGCTCGGGGTACGTCGTCCAGCCGTAGCCCTTCTCGTCGTTGCCGAGGACCGGGCCGCCGCCCTGGCCGTCGTTGCCGACGTAACCGGTCCACATGTAGTAGCGGTTCGGGTCGGTCGAGCCCATGAACGAGCAGTGGTAGGCGTCGCAGATGGTGAACGCGTCGGCGAGCGCGTAGTGGAACGGTATGTCCCCGCGGGTCAGGTGTGCCATGGTCGTGGTGCCCTTGGCCGGCACCCACTTGTCGTACCTGCCCCCGTTGAAGGCGGCGTGCGTGTCCTGCCAGCCGTGCGGCAGGTCCTGGATGAAGGCGAGGCCCAGGTCGTCGGCGTCCGGGTGGAAGGGCAGGATGTCCTTGGTGCCGTCGGACTGCTGCCAGACCGAGCGGCCGTTCTGCGAGACGGCGCGGGGGTCGCCGAAGCCGCGGACTCCCCGGAGCGTGCCGAAGTAGTGGTCGAAGGATCGGTTCTCCTGCATGAGGACGACGATGTGCTCGACGTCCTTGACCGTTCCGGTGCGGTGGTGCGCGGGCAGTGCGGCGGCGCGCTGGATGCTGCTGGAGAGCGCGGTGAACGCCGTGGTGGCGCCCGCGAGTTGGAGGAATCGGCGCCGGTTGACTTCGGGCATGGGTCTGCGGGTCCTCTCGTCCTGACGTAGCGCGACACCGTCCAAGTGACGGAATCTGCGCGGAGCGAGTGTTCCAAGAGCACCAAACGTCAGGGAAGGGTCTGGTGGCGCCCGTGTGAAAGTCGGGGGTACGGCAGGAGTGGGGAGGGTACGGCTCGTACCGGTGTCGCGTCGGCACGGAACCGGTGTGCCGATCGCCGGGCGGCGCCGACGGGCGGCCGGGCGGCTGGGCCGGCCGGCCTCCTCACCGGCTTCTCAGCGTTGGGCGCTCCACGACGCCAGGTCGTCGTCGGCCAGGTCGGGAGCGGTGACCGTCAGGCCCTTGGCGTCCCGGCGCAGCAGCCGCTCGGCGAGGTCGTCGATCAGGGCCCGGCGCTCCGACTCACGGCGGGCGCGGGCTCGGTTGTCCGCCCAGCGCAGCCGCTCGGAGACGATGCCCGCCGGCTCCACCGCGGCATCGGGGCAGCGCAACTGGAACGCCCGCAGCGCCTCGTGGGAGACGACGCGTGCGGTCACCGGTCCGCACGCGGCGACCGTGGCCGTACGCGGCATGCCCGCGACCGCCGCCATCTCCCCGATGATGTCCCCGCCGAGCCGGATGGCCAGCAGGGACTCCCGGCCGTTCTAGGCGGTCGCCGTGACCTTGGCGAGGCCGGAGAGCAGCAGAAGGGTGTGGCGGTCGGTGTTCCCCTGACGGATCAGCAGGTCCTTGGCACGGAAGTCCCGCGGACGCCCGAGCGCCAACAGGTCCTCGAGCGCCGTATCGGAGAGCCTGCCGAGGAAACTGCCCCTCGGCCAGCCGGCCCCGTGGTCCGCGTCGTGCGGCGGTGCGTACGTCACCTCTCGACGACAGGGCCTCGGCGGCGGACGGCCAAGGCCCCCGGCGAACCGTTCTTCCGTGGGGCGGAAGCCGGCATTGCGGCCGGGCCGACGCCTCCCGACGATGTGGCCACCACCCACAGACGGGAGCCGCAGCCATGCCGCACATGACCGCTTTCGCGCGCAACCAGTGGTACGTCGCCGCGTACGGCGAGGAGGTCGGGCGCGAACTGCTCGGCCGGACGATCCTCGGGGAACCGCTCGTCCTCTACCGCGCCGAGGAGGACGGCACCCCGGTCGCCCTGCACGACCGGTGCGTCCACCGCCGCTTCCCCCTCTCCTCGAGCGGCCTGGACGGCGACCGGATCGTCTGCGGTTACCACGGTTTCACCTACGACCGCACCGGCGCCTGTGTGTACGTACCGGGCCAGAAGCGCGTCCCGCGCACCGCGCGCGTCGCCTCCTACCCGGTGGTGGAGCAGGACTCGCTCATCTGGGTGTGGATCGGCGACCCGGCGCTCGCCGACCCGCAGACGATCCCGCGGGCCCGGCACCTGGACTCCCCCGGCTGGACCACCGTGCGCGGCATGGAGCCGATCGACGCGGACTACGGCCTGCTCGTCGACAATCTCCTCGACCTGTCCCACGAGACGTATCTGCACGGCGGTTACATCGGGACCCCCGAGGTCGCCGAGACACCCATCACCACCGAGGTGGACGAGGGCGCGGGCGTGGTCCGGGTCAGCCGCCACATGGACGACGCCGAGTGCCCGCCGTTCTACGCCCGTTCGACCGGCATCGAGGGCCGCATCACCCGCTGGCAGGACATCGAGTACCACGCGCCCTGCCTGTATCTGCTGCACAGCCGGATCGCGCCGGCGGGCGTCGTACCGGAGCCGGACGGCAGCGACCCGCACGGGTTCCACACCGAGATCACCTACGCCATCACCCCGTCCGCGGACGGCAAGGTGTACGACTTCTGGGCGGTGTCCAGGGACTGGGCGACAGAGGACGCCGAGGTCACCGAGTTCCTGCGGGGCAACAACCACACCGTCGTCATGCAGGACGTGGACGCGCTCAACCTGCTGCAGCGCACCCTCGGCACCGAACGCACCGGCTACCAGGAGCTGAGCATCAACATCGACACCGGCGGCCTGGCCGCGCGCCGGATCCTGGCCCGGCTGGTCGAGGAGGGCGACAAGCCGGTCGAGGGGGTCCGGTGAGCCCCGGCACCGGCCAGGTCTACCGGATCGACTGGCTGCCGGGCACGGACGTGCTGCACGGCACCTGCCACTGCGGTGCGCAGCACACCGCCGAGGACCCGGTCCTGATGTGGGAGTGGATGCTGGCGCATCCCGAAGGACACGACAGCGAAGAGGCCGTACGGTGACCGAACGCGAACTCATCATCGAGACAAGGGAGTTCGCCGCCGAGGGGGTGCTCTCCCTGACGCTGCGCGATCCGCTGGGCCGTGAGCTGCCCCTCTGGGAGCCCGGCGCCCATGTGGACCTCCTGCTCGGGCCGGGGCTGGAGCGGCAGTACTCGCTGTGCGGGGATCCGGCGGACCGGTCGGCGTGGCGGATCGCGGTGCTGCGCGAACCGGCGGGACGGGGCGGATCGGCCCATGTGCACGAGCAGTTGGGCGAGGGAGGCAAGGTACGGGTGCGCGGGCCGCGCAACCACTTCCGCCAGGAGTCCGCGCCCCGCTACCGCTTCATCGCGGGCGGCATCGGCATCACCCCGATCCTGCCGATGCTCGCGGCGGCCGAACGGGCGGGCGCCGACTGGACGTTGCTCTACGGCGGACGCACCCGCTCCTCGATGGCGTTCACCGGGGAGCTGGCACGCTACGGCGACCGGGTCACCCTCGCCCCGCAGGACGAGACGGGCCTGCTCGACCTGGGCCCGGTGCTGGAGGACCTGCCCGACGGCACCCTGGTGTACTGCTGCGGGCCGGGGCCGCTGCTGGACGCCGTCGAGGAACGCTGCCCGGCCGGGGCGCTGCGGGTGGAGCGCTTCCAGCCGAAGGAGCAACGGACGGGCGGCGACGAGGAGTTCGAGGTCGTCCTCGCCCGCAGCGGTCGCACGGTCACCGTCCCGCCGCAGGTGTCCGTGCTGGACGCGGTGCGCGCCGCCGGGGTCGAGGTGCTGTACTCCTGCGCGGAGGGGACGTGCGGCACCTGCGAGACGGACGTGGTGGAGGGCACCCCGGACCACCGGGACTCGGTCCTCACCGAGGAGGAGCGGTCGGCCGGTGACACGATGATGATCTGCGTGTCCCGCTGCCGGGGCGCCCGTCTGGTGCTGGATCTGTGACGCCGTCCTGACTCAGGACGTCAGGTACGCCTCCACCTCACCGAACTGCCCGGCCGGCCAGCCCGTGTTGGCGCTGACGCTGAGCCGGAGGTACCGCAGGTTCGTGCCGCCCGGCAGGGAGACGGTGGTCGTGTTGCCGGTGGCCGGGTCGAAGCGGTAGCCCTGGGAGCCCACGACGGTCGAGTAGGTCGAGCCGTCCGTGCTGCCCAGCACGGTGATGGTCTGGGTGCGGGCGCCCCACGCCGAGGACGGGGGCAGCTTCAGCACCAGGCGGCGTACCGCGTAGGACGAGCCGAGGTCGACCGTCCAGGACTGCGGGAAGGCGTTGTTGGTCGACTCCCAGTAGGAGTTCGCGTCGCCGTCGACCGCCTTGCCGGGGGTGTAGACGTCCTGGGAGCCGGTCGCGGTGGCCGGCCGGCCCTTGGCGAGGTTGCGGTTCGGGTCGGGGTCGGGGTTGCCCTGGCCGGGCTGGGGCCAGGTGGAGCAGTCCGCCCAGGTACTGGACCAGCCGGAGTTGCCGCCGCCGTCGGTGAGGGTGAAGGAGCCGGAGTTCGCCGGGTAGGGGCAGTTGTAGATGCCGGCGGCCCCGACCTGGGTGGCGGTGACGTTCTTGAACGTGGCCGCGCCCTGGGCCTCGGCCTGGACGACGACCGTTCCGGTGTTCCTCACCGTCGCTCCCGTCACGTTGACGTTCCGCACCGGGTAGCCCTGTCCGCCGCCGGAGACGAACTCGAAGGCGCTGTAAGGGCTGTCGGTGATCGTGGTGTCGGTGATGTTCACGGTCGCGTTGATCGCGCTGTCGTAGGAGTCGACCCGCAGCGCGCCCATCGGATGGTTCCAGTTGGGGTTCATCGCGCCGGTGCGGACCAGGGTGTTGCCGTCGACGGTGATGGTGCCCGACAGCGGGGAGAACGGGTCCATGAACTTCTGGTTGGAGATCGCGATGCCACTGCCGAGGGCGTTGGTGTCGGAGACCAGGTTGTTCTTCACGGAGATGTCGGTGCCGCCGTAGATGGCGATGCCGTTGGCGAGGTTGGGCTGCGAGATCGTGTTGTTCTCGAAGCTGGAGTTCGTGTCCGGCGCGTACAGCGACCACATGGCGAGGGCGTCGTCGCCCTGGTTGCGCAGGAAGTTGTCGCGGACGACGACGCCCTTGGCGGAGCCGTTGAGGTTGATGCCGTCGGCGGTGGTGTCGAGGAAGCGGTTGTTCTCCACCACCAGGTTGTCGTTGTCGCCCATCAGCCACATGCCGCACTTCAGGTGCTGGATCCACATGCCGGAGACGGAGGAGTTCGGGCCGAGCGAGCCGTTGACGAAGTTGTCGGGGCTGGAGTCGACGCGCTCGGTGACCTCGCCGATGACCGCGAAGTCCTTGATGTGGACGTTTCCGGAGGAGGTGGACTGGTCGACGAACCGGGAGGTGTGCACCACCGAGTACCAGCTGCCGGCGCCCTGGAGGGTCACGTTCTGGACGCCGTTGAGGGACGAGGTGATCCGGTAGTCGCCCGGCGGGATCCACACCGTCCCGCCCTGGGCTGCGGCGATGGCGTCCCGGAAGGCCTGGGTGGAGTCGCCGTTGCCGCTGGGGTCGGCTCCCTCGGAGACCACGGACACCGAGCCGGCGGGCTGGGAGGCGGGGGCCGCGACCTGCTCGAAGTCGGCGACGTCGACCGTGACCTGGGTGCCGGTCGACTCGAAGGCGACCTTGTCGCCCGCCTGGATGTCCTGGCCGAGCATCAGGCGCGCGTCGTCGAAGAAGTGGTGCTGCCTGGCGCCGGGGATCCAGCCGGTGTCGATGTAGGAGTACGTGGAGGTGACGGTCAGGGTCCTGGCGAGCTTGACCCCGTTGACGTACACGCTGAGCGTGCCGGACTGGCCGTCGGGGACGCTGTAGGTGACGTTCACGGCGTTGGCGGCCCGGGGTGCCGTGAACTCGACGCGCTGTCCGGACGCGAGGCGCACGGCCTGCCGTCCGGAGGCCTCGGAGGCGAGCGTGCCCTGGGTGTAGTCGGGGCCGATCCTGGTGCCGGTGGTGGCCGCCGACTCCGCCTCCACCGAGGTGAAGGGGAGCCCGGCGCCGGCGGCCGCGTGGGCGGCGGGCGCGGCCGCGACGAGCATGCCGGCGGCGAGAGAAGCCACAGCGGTCGCCATGACGGGCATGCTCCTGACAGATCTGATCATGGTGCTCTGCATGTGCCGATCCCTTCGGGGTGGGGGTGCGGGGACAGCGCGGTGCTCGGCGGCTCAGCTCCGCAACCAGGCCGCCGTGTCCTGGGGCAGCCGGCCCGCGTGGTCCAGGGGGCCGCTGCTCAGCAGGAGTCGGGAGTGTGGGGGGAGCTCGACGGGCCCGGGCGCGAAGTTGACGGCGCACATCACTCCCTCGGCTCGGGTGAAGGCGAGGGCACCGTCGGGGGTGGGGAGCCAGGCCAGGGGGCCGTCGCCGAAGAGCGGGCGGATCGCGATGGCCCGGCGGTAGAGGGAGAGCATGGAGTCGGGGTCCTGTTGTTGACGGTCGACCGCGTACGACGACCAGCCGGCCGGCTGCGGGAGCCAGGGCTCCTGCCTTGAACCGAAGCCCGCATACGGCATACCGGCGACCCACGGCAGCGGCACCCGGCAGCCGTCCCGGCCGGGGTCGGCTCCCCGCGAGCGGTAGTACATCGGATCCTGTATCCGGTCGACCGGGATCGCGGCCTCCGGCAGCCCCAGCTCCTCCCCCTGGTAGAGGTAGACCGCGCCCGGCAGGGCCAGCGACAGCAGAGCGGCGGCCCGCGCCCGCCGGGTCCCGAGCGCGAGGTCGGCCGGCGTGCCGAAGGCCTTGGCGGCGAAGTCGAACCCGGTGTCCTCACGGCCGTAGCGGGTGACCGTGCGGGTGACGTCGTGGTTGCACAGCACCCAGGTGGCCGGGGCGCCGGCGGGGGCGTGCTCGGCGAGGGTGGTGTCGATCGAGGCGCGCAGCCGGCCGGGGTCCCAGGGGCAGGACAGGAAGGAGAAGTTGAAGGCGGTGTGGAGTTCGTCGGGGCGCAGGTAGCGGGCGAAGCGTTCGGGGTCGGGGAGCCAGACCTCGCCGACGAAGACGCCGTCGTACTCGTCCGCGACCCGCCGCCAGGAGCGGTAGACGTCGTGGAGTTCGTCGCGGTCGACGAAGGGATGCGGCTCGGGGCGGGAGGCGAGGTCGGGCAGGGCCGGGTCCTTGGCGAGCAGGGCGGCGGAGTCGATGCGGACGCCGGCGACGCCCCGCTCGAACCAGAACCGCAGGATGTCCTCGTGCTCCTGGCGGACGGCCGGGTGGGCCCAGTTGAGGTCGGGCTGCTCGGGCGTGAACAGGTGCAGGTACCAGTCGCCGTCGGGCAGGCGGGTCCACACCGGCTCGGCGGAGCCGACGAACTGCGACGGCCAGTCGTTCGGCGGGAGTTCGCCGTGCGGGCCGCGCCCGGGCCGGAAGTGGAACAGTTCGCGCTCCGGGCCGCCGGGTCCGGCGGCGAGTGCCGCCCGGAACCAGGGGTGCCGGTCGGAGACGTGGTTGGGCACGATGTCGACGATGGTCCGGATGCCCAGCTCACGTGCCTCGGCGATGAGTTTCTCCGCCTCGGCGAGGGTGCCGAAGGCGGGGTCGATGGTCCGGTAGTCGGCGACGTCGTAGCCGCCGTCCTTCAGCGGCGACAGGTACCAGGGGGTGAACCACAGGGCGTCCACGCCGAGTTCGGCGAGATACGGCAGCCGGGCACGGACGCCCGCGAGGTCACCGGTGCCGTCGCCGTCGCCGTCCGCGAAGCTGCGGACGTACACCTGGTAGATGACGGCCGAGCGCCACCAGTCGCGGTCCTTCGGGGCATGGGTGGGCTGTCCCACGAAAGCTTACCTTCTCTCGGAAGAGTCGACGTCAGCCCTTCGTGCCGCCCGCGCTGATCCCGGCGATGATCTGCCGCTGGAAGAGCAGGAACAGGGCGACCATCGGGATGCTGGCGATCACCATCGCCGCGATGAGCACGGTTAGTCGGATGTTCTGCGACAACTGGACGAGTGCCACGCTGATGGGCTGTTTGTCGGTGTCGGAGAAGACCATCAGCGGCCAGAGGAAGTCCTGCCAGACCGCGACCAGCGCGAAGATCGAGACCACGCCGAGCACGGGCCGCGACATCGGCAGCACGATCGACCACAGCGTGCGCAGCTTCCCCGCACCGTCGATCTCGGCGGCCTCCAGCACGTCGCGCGGGAGCTGGTCGAAGAACCGCTTGAGCAGGTAGAGGTTGAAGGCGTTGGCGACGGCCGGCAGCCAGATGGCGACGGGATCGTTGAGCAGGCCCAGGTCCGCCACGGTGAGGTACTTCGGTACGACGAGCGCCTGCGCCGGAACCATCAGGGTGGCCAGGATGCCGCCGAGGACCACCCCGCCGAAGGCGGGCCTCAGCCTGGACAGGGCGTAGGCGGCGGCCGTGCAGAACACCAGCTGGAACGCCCAGGCGCCGGCCGCCTGCACCACCGTGTTCCACAGGTGCTGCGGCAACTGCATCAGGTCCCAGGCATCGGTGTAGCCGCCGAGGTGCCAGTGGTGCGGGACGAGCGTCGGCGGTGTCCGGGCCACCTCGTCCGGCGACTTCATGGCGCCGGTCACCATCCAGTAGACCGGGAAGAGGAACGCGAGGGCGAAGAGGACGACGACGGCCGTGAACACGGTCCAGTAGACCGCCTTGCCGCGCGGGCGGGCGAGGGTGGCCGGGGAGATCAGGGTGCGGGTGCTCATGCGCCGTCCCCCTCGGTGCGGGTGAGCCGCAGGTAGACGGCGGAGAAGGCGCCGAGCAGCACCAGGAGCATGACGCTGAGGGCGCAGGCGCCGCCGAAGTCGTTGTAGAGGAAGGCGTACTTGTAGATCAGGTAGAGCACGGTCACCGTCGCGTTCTCCGGTCCGCCGCCGGTGATGACGAACGGTTCGGTGAACACCTGCATGGTGGCGATGATCTGAAGGAGCATCAGCATCAGGATCACGAACCGGGTCTGCGGGACCGTGACGTGCCGGACGCGCTGGAGCAGGTTCGCCCCGTCCAGTTCGGCGGCCTCGTACAGCTCGCCCGGGACGGACTGCAGGGCGGCGAGGTAGATCAGGACGGTGCCGCCCATGTTCGCCCAGGTCGCCACGATCACCAGGGAGACGAGCGCGGTGTCGGTGCCGTTGGACCAGTTCGAGGTGGGCAGGTGGACGAAGCGCAGCGCCTCGTTGGCGAGGCCTGCTCCGGGGTCGTAGAACCACTTCCACAGCAGGGCGCTGACCACCGGCGGGATCATCACCGGCAGATAGACCACGACCCGGAAGAAGGCCTTGGCGTGCCGGAGTTCGTTGAGGACCAGGGCGAGGAGGAAGGGGATCGCGAAGCCGATGAGCAGGGCCAGCAGGGTGAAGATGAGCGTGTTGCGCCAGGCCGCGTCGAATTCGGGGTCGCGCAGGACGCGGGTGAAGTTGGCGGTGCCGACCCACTGCGGCTTCGAGCCCGGTGTGTACTTCTGGAAGGCGATGACGACCGCGCGGATCGCCGGGTACCAGGAGAACAGGGCGAAGCAGACGAGGCCACCAATGAGGAAGGCATAGGCGCGGGCCTGGTCGGCGAGGCGGCGGCGCCTCCGGGCCCCTGCCGGGGGCGGCGCAGGTACCGGGTGGACGGCGGCCTTCGTCACCGGCCGCCGTTCGGCCGTCTTCGTCATGGCGGTCAGCTCCGGGCCAGGATGCCGTCGATCTTGCCGGACGCGTCCTTGAGGAGCTGGTCGATGTCGGCGTCCTTCTCGGTGAGGACGGCGGAGACGGTGGAGTCGAGGACGGAGTAGATCTGCTGGGCGTCCGGCGGCTCGATCCTCATCCGGAGTTTCCGGTTGCCGTCGAGGAAGGCCTGGTAGTTGGCCAGCGGGACGTTGGCGTTGGCCTTCTTGGCCTGCTGGTCCCTGGCGTCGGCGGCGCCGGTGAACAGGCGCGGCTCGGGCAGGCCCACGGGGGCGTCGTTCTTCCTGGCACGGGCGTAGTCACCGAGGAAGCCCGCACCGGGGGTGAGGAACATGTGGTCCAGCCACTTCAGGCCGGCCCGGATCTGGGCGGGCGTGTCGTGCTTGTCGAACATGTAGCCGTCGCCGCCGATGAGCGTGCCGTTGCCGCCCGGCATGGGACCGATGGCGATGTCGTCGTAGTGCGCGCCCTTCTCCTTGACCAGGATCGGGATGTTGTCCGGGGCGGCGAGATACATCCCGAGTCTGCCCGAACCCATCATCTGCTGCACGTCGTTGATGACGAGGAGCTGCCTGCTGCCCATGGAGTCGTCGGTCCACCGCATGTCGTGCAGGTTCTGCAGGACGGCGTGGCCCTCGGGGCTGTCGACGGCGGCCTTCTTGCCGTCGGGGCTCACGACGTCGCCGCCCTGCGAGTAGAGCTCGGCCGTGAAGTGCCAGCCGCCCTGGTTCTGCGCGCTGTAGTCGGCGTATCCGACGGTGCCGTTCCCGAGGGCGGCGATCTTCCTGGCGTCGGCGCGGACCTCGTCCCACGTCGTCGGGGGCTTGTCGGGGTCGAGGCCGGCCTTCTGGAAGAGCTTGCGGTTGTAGATCAACCCCATGCTGTATCCGGTACGCGGTATGCCGTAGACCTTTCCGTCGACGGTGTAGATGTCCCGCAACTGCTTCTGGAGGGTGCCGTAGGACTTCAGATCCTTGAGGTACGGCGTGAGATCGGCCGCCTGTCCCATGTCCACGACGTGCCTGGCGTCGGTGAAGTACGTGTAGAAGACGTCCTCCATCTGGCCGCCGGCGAGCTTGGCGTCAAAGGTCTTCGGGTCCTGGCAGGGGAAGGCGTCGTGCGCGACGACGTCGACGCCCGGGTTCTGCTCGGCGAAGGAGGCGAGGTCCTCCTCGAAGAACCTCCGGTCGACCTTGGCGCTCCTGGGCGGCTCGCAGTTGACGGTGATGCGCGTCCGGCCGTCGGCCGAGCCGTCGCCGCCCGAGCCGCAGGCGGTGGCGGCGAGGGCGAGCGAGGAACAGGCGCCGATCGCGACGACGGTACGGCGGAACCCGGTGCTTCTCATCGGTGGACCCCCTGATGGCACTCATGGCAGGAGCGGTGGGCGCCGCACACTCAAGCACCGCCGACATCTCTCCGCAAGATGTCGCGCGCAATCTGAAATTATTTGACAGCAGGTTGGATCTTCTCGATTGCAGGGCAGGCGCTCAGTCGCGCGGAGCCCGCGCGGTGGATCCGCGCACCACCAACTCGGGCTCGAACAGCAGCTCCTCGGCGGGTACGGCGGTGCCGCCGATCTGCGCGTTCAGCAGCTCGACGGCCGCGCGGCCCATGGCCTCGATGGGCTGGCGGACGGTGGTGAGCGGGGGCTCGGTGCAGTTCATGAAGGCCGAGTCGTCGTAGCCGACGACCGAGATGCGGCCGGGTACGCCGTACCCCTTGCGGCGGGCGGCCCGGACCGCGCCGAGGGCGAGGGGGTCGCTGGCGCAGACGATGCCGGTGACACCCCGGTCGATCAGCCGGGACGCGGCGGCGTGACCGCCCTCGACGGAGAAGATCGCCCGGGCGACGAACTCCTCCGGCAGGTCGCCGGCGATCGCCCGCGCGGCGGCCAGTTTGCGCGCCGAGGGCACATGGTCCCCGGGGCCCAGGACCAGCCCGATGCGCTCGTGGCCGAGGGAGGCCAGGTGGCGCCACGCCTGCTCGACGGCGACGGCGTCGTCGCAGGACACGCCCGGGAAACCGAGGTCTTCGATGGCCGCGTTGACCAGCACGACGGGGATGTTGCGCTCGGCGAGCAGCCGGTAGTGGTCGTGCGGGGCGTCCGCCTGTGCGTACAGTCCGCCGGCGAAGACGACGCCGGAGACCTGCTGCTGCAGCAGCAGCTCGACGTAGTCCGCCTCCGAGACGCCGCCCTTGGTCTGCGTGCACAGCACCGGGGTGAGTCCGAGCTGGGCGAGCGCGCCGCCGATGACCTCGGCGAACGCCGGGAAGATGGGGTTCTGCAGCTCCGGCAGGACCAGGCCGACGAGGCGGGCGCGTTCGCCGCGCAGTTGGGTGGGGCGCTCGTAACCGAGGACGTCGAGCGCCGTCAGCACCGCCTGCCGGGTGGCTTCGGAGACGCCGGGTTTGCCGTTGAGCACCCGGCTGACGGTCGCTTCGCTGACGCCGACCTTCTTCGCCACTTCCGCAAGTCGTCGTGTCATGTGCGCAAGCGTAGCGCAAGCTCGACGCAAGCCATGCAAGTGGCTTGCGCAATGAGCGGTTCGGACCCGGCGCCGCCGGCGACCTGAACGCCGGCGGTGCCGGGTCAGCCCTCGGGGGTGCGGACGACCGTGAGGTGCCCCGCCGGGCCGCGCGGCCGGCGCGGGCGGCGTACCGGCGCGGCGGGCCGGCGGTTCTCGCGCAGGACCATCGAAAGGCGCCGGTGGCCGAGGTCGCGCAGGACCTGAGGCGTCTCCTCGACGATGCGGCACTCGGTGGGGCCGCGCCGCGGGTCGGGGTGGAGCAGCAGCCGCACGGCCCCGTCGAGCCGGGTCGCGCTCTCGCCCACGGCGTGGATCCAGTGCGCCAGGCCCTGCCGGTAGGCGGCCTCCATGAGGGGGTCCTGTGCGAGGTCCCGGCGGATCGCCTGGAGTTCCTGGTCGTGACCGTACGTCTCCAGGGCGGTCCTCAGGTGGGCCAGCATCGGCAGGCACCAGCCCTGTTCGTGCTCGCCGAGGACGTCCGCCGCATCCGGATGGAACAGGACGAACCGCAGGAAGTTGTCCCCGGGCATGGCCGTCGCGTGCGGGCGTACCCCGCGGAAAAGTGTCTCGAACGCACCGTTGGCCATGACCACGTCCCAGCGGTGGTCGACGACCAGGGACGGGACGGCGAGGGACTCCAGCAGTACGGCGTAGTCCTGGAGGTACGCCTGGGTCTCGCAGGTGTCGGGGACGGGCCGCGGCGCGGGCCACTGCTCTCCTGCCTGATGTGCCATCGGGAGGTCACCCCTCTTGCCTCTGCGGCCTTCACGCGGCCCTGCGATCCTGCGGCCCGCGACAAGACCATGTCAACTATCGTGGCATTCCGCGCTCGTTGACGGCTGAAATTCGCCACAGTTGTGGCGACACCTGGATGTGAGTTCGAGGCACCCGCTACTCTCCGGGAAGTTCACGGCGACCGCTCGTGAGAAGCACGGACACATCTGAAGACCTCGAGAGACGTAGGAGTTCTGTCGGTGACGGATGGCTACGAGGATCCGGGCGCCACGGCGACCGCCCAGCTGCCGGCCGTCGTCGCCCGCGTCACCGCGCTCGCCGACCGGCTCGGCGTGCCGCATGCCGAGGTCTTCGACGTCGGGCGGCTCTCCGTGGCCTGCGGGGTCCCGGAGCCGGTGGTCAAGGCCCTGCTCGCCGGCCGGCCCGCCGGTGAACCGGACGTGCAGGCACGGTTTCTGCAGCGCCTGGGCCTGCTGCGGCGGACTCGGCTGAAACCCAACGGCCGCAAGTACACCCAGCAGGAGATCGCCGACGGCGCGGGCATGTCCCGGCAGCAGGCCGGCGCGCTCATCAACGGCGACCGGCGGCCGACCATGGAGCACTGCGACGCGCTCCAGCGTTTCTTCCGGGTGCACGCGGGCTTCCTCACCGCGGAGGACCCCGAGGCGGTGGCGGGTGCGCTGCAGCGTACCGAGCAGGAGCTCCTGACCAAGCTCGCCGACCGGGAGCGGGCCGCCGCGAGGGCCGACGGGGATCCGCTGCAGCGGCTGCTGCAGGACCACGGGGTGCGCGGAATAGCCTGGCGGGCCGCGCAGTTGCCCACCGACCAGCACCGGGACAAGGTCGCGGAGTGGCTCGACATGCTCCTGGAGAGCGTCAAACGGCCCGAGTCGTGAGCCTGGGGAGGACTGTGGGCATCGGCAGGGACATGCGCCGGCTGTGCAACGAGCTGGTCGGCGGGCTGACGCTGCCCGCGCCGGCACCGCCGGGCGAACTGTACGGCGCGCTGTGCGCGGCGATGAGCCGCCGCCGGGGCCGCCCGGTGGCCTTCCGCGCGGCCGCCTTCCCGCCGGGCACGGCGAGCGGCCTGTGGCTGGACCTGACCGACCGCGACCTCGTCGTCGTGGAGGAACGCACCGCGCCCGACCACCAGTTGGTCATCCTCGGCCACGAGCTGTGGCACATGCAGGCCGACCACCGCGGACACCACGTCGACGGCGTCGGGGTCGCCACCCGGCTGCTGCACGACGGCGCCGACCAGGAGGCGCTGCAGGCCACGGTGCACCGGGTCGCTGCCCGGACCCGTTTCGATCTCGCCGAGGAGCGGGAGGCCGAGACCTTCGGTCTGCTGCTGGCCAGCAAGTGCCGTACCTGGCTGGCCGGTTCGGCCCTGCGCGGCCCGGTCCAGCGCGACGACGTGGCCGGGCGCATCGAGGTGTCCCTGGGGTACCCGGGGCCGCAGGGCTGATCGAGCCGAGGGGCTGATCGAGCCATGCGGGTGATCGGGCCGAAGGGCTGGTCCGAGGGCCGTACGGCGGAGGGCCGTGGGGCCCTGCCGTCGTCCCGTGGACCCGCTGTCGTGCGCCGGACGCCGGACGCCACTCGTCCCGGCGCGTCACCCCCGCAGGCCTCACCGAAAGGATTCGGCCTCGGCTGAGCGGGCTAACCGGGACGCGGCCGAAGGGCGTTGTCAGTGGTGGGCGGCAAGCTGGAGAGGTGCGCGGCACAGCGCGCGACCGTGACGCCTACCCGGGGAGAGCCGACCGATGCCCACTGCCGTACTGACCGACCGCGAGCGCACCGCCGTACAGGCCTATCTGCGGCTGCTGCACACCGTGCGCGCCGCCTTCGACGGGCCGCCGGACGCCGGCCGGCCCGCCGTGGTGCCGCCCACCGTACTGGCCGAGGCGGAACAGGCCCTGGCGCGCGCGGGCCTCACGGGCAACGAGGAGCAGTTCTTCCGGCTGCTGCGCGACTGGTGTCCGCCGACCTGACCGGGCCGGGAGCCGCGCACGGCTGCCGGGCGTCAGGGGTGCGGGACGACCACGGCGGTGGCGACCACTCCGTCCCGCACGGCCCACCTGCCGTCGAAGACCTGGAGCCGGCGGCCGCCGACCCGGGGCCCGCGGACGAGGAGTTCGGCACGCAGGGTGCCGTGCGTCGCGTCGCCGGGGCTCGGGGCGAGGGTGATGTCGGCCTCGGAGAACTCCAGCCAGGTGCGGGTCAGCGGGAACCACGCCTTGTAGACGGACTCCTTGGCGCTGAACAGGATCCGGTCCCAGTGCACGTCGGGCCGCTGCCCGGCGAGCCGGTCGAGCCGCTCGGCCTCGGCAGGCAGGCAGACGAAGGCGCCGACCTCCTCCGGGAGCGGCCCGTCCGGTTCGGCGTCGATGCCCAGGGAGGCCAGGTCGTCGGTGCGGGCCAGCGCGGCGGCGCAGTAGTCGTCGCAGTGGGTCATGCTGCCGATCAGACCGTCCGGCCAGCGCGGCGCGCCCCGCTCACCGCTGAGGACGGACTGCGCCGGCACGCCGAGTTTCTCCATGGCACGCCGGGCGCAGCCGCGTACGGCGGCGAACTCGCGCCGGCGCCTGGCCACGGCACGTTCGACGTGCGCTGCCTCCCCGGGGTAGAACGGAGCGTCCCACAGCGGGTCGTCACGCTGTGCCTCCACGGCCACGACCGACTCCGGGAGCAGCTCCTCGATCACCGGCTTCGACCTCCATCGGCAGGATGCGGCGCAGCCTTCCCGGCTGCTCCGGGCGCTTGCGCCATTCACGGGGATAGCCTACGGAGACCTCCTCGAAGCGGACTCCGTCGTGCCAGGTGGTGCGCGGGATGTGCAGATGGCCGTAGACCATGGTCGCGACGCGGAACCGGCGGTGCCAGTCGGCGGTGAGCTGGGTGCCGCACCACATGGCGAACTCGGGGTACCACAGCACCTCGGTGGGATGCCGGTGCAGCGGATAGTGGTTGACCGGTACGACGGGCAGGTCCGGCGGCAGTTCGGCGAGCCTGCGCTCGGTCTCGGCGACCCGCGCCCGGCACCAGGCGTCACGGGTCGGATAGGGATCGGGGTGCAGCAGGTACTCGTCGTTGCAGACCACGCCGGTGCTCTCCGCGTAGGCCAGGCCCTCGGCCTTGGTGGCGCAGCCGGACGGCAGGAACGAGTAGTCGTACAGCAGGAACAGCGGGGCGACGACGGCCGGGCCGCCGGGGCCCTGCCACACCGGGTAGGGATCCTCGGGGGTGACGACGCCCAGCTCGCGGCAGAGCCCGACCAGGTGCTCGTAGCGGGCGACGCCGCGCAGGGTGACCGGATCCTTCGGGTGCGTCCACAGCTCGTGGTTGCCGGGGACCCACAGCACCTTGCGGAAACGGTCCGCGAACTTCTCCAGGGTCCAGCGGATGTCGGCCACCGTCTCTGCGACGTCACCGGCCACGATCAGCCAGTCCTCGTCGCTGGTGGGCCGCATGTCCTCGACCAGCGCGCGGTTCTCCGGATAGCCGATGTGCAGGTCGCTGATGGCCAGCAGCTGCCCGGCCCCGGCCGCAGACTCCACCCTGCACCCCTTTCGATCATCCTCCGCCGGGACCACGAGAACACATGGGCACACACCGCGACAAGAGGCTCACCGGCCGCCGTGTCGCGAGGTCACGGCGGCGGGCCGGCGCCGGCCGGAAGGATCCCGGCGAGCCTACTGGACGAGTCCCGGAAAGCCGTAACATCCGCGTTGCACGCGCGGGCTCTTGAAAGCCGTATGATCGCCCCGACACCAACATCCAACCCCCCTTTTTCCCAGGGGTCGTTTGGCGTCCCTTCCTTCCTCCTGCCCGGGCACGGGCCGCCGAGCCCTGCCCGAAAACCGTGAAAGGCGGCCTGCATGCTCTCTCGCGTACGCGTCTGGCTCAACCGCACGTACGCGGAGAACGTGTTCTTCATGGATCAGCTGCGCAGAAATCCCAGCGATCGCGCGGTGGAGATCCATGCCACGCACGGGGACCCCGACTCCCCCGTGCTGGCCGCCGCCGACACCGCCGACCTGGAACCGGAGGGCCTGTCCCCGGCCGCCTATGTCGAGTACGCGCTCGACCAGTGCGCCCGGCGCGGCATCGACGTGTTCGTGCCCCGGCTGCATCAGGCGGCGATCGTGCGGCACCGCGCGGAGTTCGCGGCGGTGGGTACGGCCCTGCTGGCGCCCACCCCCGAGGCGGTCGCCGTGTTCGAGGACAAGGCGACCGCGTACGAGGCGGTCGGCTCGGTGGGCGTCCCGGTGCCGCCGTGGTGGCGGGTGCGCACGGCCGACGAACTCCTCGGCGCCGTCGAGGAGTTGGAGGCGGCCGGGCACAAGGCGTGTTTCAAGCCGGCCGCCGGAGCCGGCGGGGTCGGCTTCCGGGTGATCACCCGCACGCCGTTCTCGCTCGCCGGCCTCGAGGGGTTCCCGAGCCCGTACGTCCAGCTCGACCTGGTCGTCGAGGCGCTGCGGCGGTCCGGGCAGCCGGTGGACTGGCTGGTGATGCCGCGCCTGGAGCAGCCCGAGGTGTCGGTCGACTGTCTGACCGGCACGGACAACCGTCTGCGGCTCGCGGTGGGCCGCACCAAGAACGGCCGACGACGGGGCTTCACCCTGGACGATCGGTGGCTGGAGCCGGCCCGGCTGATCGCGGAGGGCTTCGGGCTGCACCACCTGTCCAACATCCAGTTCCGGATGTTCGACGACCGGCCGGTGCTGCTGGATGTCAACACGCGACCCGCCGGGGGTCTGCATCAGCTGTCGCTCTGCGGGGTGAACGCGCCGTGGGCCGCCGTGCAGTTGGCACTGGGTGAGGATCCGGGGGTGGTCGAGCCGCCGTTCCTGGGCCAGGACTACACGGTGGTTGCGGGGCCGCGGTCGCTTCTGCCCGCGGCGCTCCCCCGGCAGAGGGAGGCGGAGATCGTATTGCCTCTCCCCGCCCAGGTGCCTTCGGCCGTGGAGGCCCTGCCGCTCTAGGTGTGCTGTCCCGGGACGTTGGTGACACGCGTGCTGGGTGCTTGAACGGGTGAGGGCCTTCTGGGTTCGGTGTGGATTGCGACATCTACACGCCGACCGCAGGAGGCCCTCGTGTCCCACCGTAATGCCCCGCTGACGCCGACCGGCAGGCTGCGTCTGGCCCGGTGTGTCGTGGACGACGGCTGGCCTTTGCGGCGGGCCGCGGAACGCTTCCAGGTCAGTCACACCACCGCCGCCCGATGGGCCGGCCGTTACCGGCAGTGGGGCGCCGAGGGCATGCACGACCGCTCCAGCCGCCCGCACCGCCAGCCACGGCGCACGTCACCGGCCATCGAAGCGCAGGTGGTGGGCCTGCGCCGCGAAC